>NZ_JAVYJH010000019.1:0-238741 GCF_032621685.1 Pseudomonas sp. zfem002
CCGGGGTGATTACAACGCCATCACCACCGGCCTGCGCTGGGACGTCAACGGCAACCTCTCGCTGCGCCCCGAGCTGCGCTACGACTGGTTCGATGCCCGCGACCACGACCGGCCGTTCGGCAATGGCCGCGACCGCAGCCAACTGACCGCGCTGGTCGAAGCCCTGGTCTATTTCTGATCGCCACCGCCCGCTCACAGAGTACCCCTGCCATGCATAACGATGAAAAACACTGGAATGCGCGTTACGAATACCTGGCGGTTGCCATGCTCGCCCTGGGCTTTGGCCTGGTCGGCCTGGACCGCTTCATCATCCTGCCGCTGTTCCCGGTGATGATGGCCGAACTGCAACTGGACTATCAGGACCTGGGCAATATCTCGGCCGTGCTGGCCATCGCCTGGGGCCTTTCCTCCATCTATATGGGGCGCCTGTCCGACCGCATCGGCCGGCGTCGGGTGCTGTTGCCCGCGGTGCTGCTGTTCTCGCTGCTGGCCGGGCTGTCGGGCCTGGCCAACGGCATTGCCGCGCTGCTGCTGATCCGCGCGGTGATGGGCATCAGCGAGGGGGCCTTCACGCCCACGGCCATCGCCGCGACGGCGGAGTCCTCGCACCCGTCGCGGCGCGGCCTGAACATCGGCATCCAGCAGGCCTTCTTCCCGATCCTCGGCCTTGGCCTGGCGCCGATCCTGGCGACCCAACTGCTGCTGGTGCTGCCGTCCTGGCGCTGGGTGTTCGTGGTGGTGTCGCTGCCGGGCTTCCTGCTGGCGTGGTTCATGTACCGCTACCTCAAGGAGACCCGCGCACCAGCCGCTGACACGCCGCTGGCCAGGCAGGCACAGGGGCGCTGGCTCGACGCACTGCGCTACCGCAACGTGCCGCTGAACATCCTCGGCATGTTCTGCATGCTCACCAGCCTGTTCGTGCTCAGCGTGATGATGCCCAACTACCTGACCGACTACCTGCACCTGAGCCTGCAGCAGATGGGCTTCGTCATGTCGGCCATCGGCCTCGGCGGCTTCGTCGGGCAACTGCTCCTGCCGGGGCTGTCCGACCGCATCGGACGCAAGCCGGTGGTGCTGGGCTGCTTCGTCGCCACGGCTGCCTGCATCGGTCTGCTGATGCGCACGGGGGCCGAGCCATGGACGCTGTTCGTGCTGCTGTTTTTCACCACCTTCTTCAACTTCAGCATGATCTGCATGACGGTGGGACCGATCACCAGCGAGTCGGTGCCCTTGCCGCTGGTGTCCACCGCCACCGGGCTGGTAGTGGGCATCGGCGAGGTCTTCGGCGGTGGCATCGCGCCGGCCCTGGCGGGGTTCATCGCCCAGCACCACGGCATCGAGAACACCCTTTACCTGGCCTTGGGCGGCGCCGTGGCGGGGCTGCTGGTGGCCAGCCTGCTGCGGGAAACCGCGCCGGTTCGCCGTGCCGCTGCCGCTCAGCCGGTGGAACAGTCCCCCGAGGCCCACTGAGCCGTCATCCCTTGCCTGGCCCGGGCGCTGCTGGCACCGCCAGCGCCGCCCGGGCTCGATCTTGTCTTCAGGAATATTCAGATGCGCTTTCTGCGAAATCTCAACCTGGCCACCCGTTCACTGCTGGGCTTCGGTTTCATTGTCGCGTTGGTCCTGCTGCTGGGGCTGTTCGCCCTGGCGATGATCCAGCGCATGGAGCGGCTGTCGGCGCAGGTCACCGAGCGCTGGGTGCCGGTCATCCTCCAGCTCAACGAGCTCAATGATGTGGTGCAGCGCGCCGGGGTGATGACCTTCCGCCTGATCGTGCTGCAGGATGCCGCCGCCCGGACGGCCAACCTCGCCGCGCTGCACGAGGCGCTGGCCGATGTTCGCCAGCGCCAGCGCCGTATCGAACAGGCCCTCCAGGAACCGCGGGAGCGCCAGTTGTTCCAGGCCTACCTGGACGCCTATGCGCGCTTTGCCCAGGGCCAGGCCGACGTGATCCGCCTGGCCCAGGCCGGCGAGATCGACCAGGCCCGCAGCGCGCTAGGCGGGCCTATCGATCGCCAGGCGCTGGAGCAGGCCCAGGCGACCGATGCGCTCAAGACCTTCTGTGTCGAGGGTTACCAGCAGGCCGCCAAGGCCGTGGCGCTGGCCCGGCAACGGACCCTCGACGGGGTGGCGCTGGCGCTGCTGGCGATTGCCCTGGCCACCTGCCTGCTGGCCTGGTTGTACACCCGCAGCCTGGTGCAACCCTTGGCCCAGGCCCTGGACATGGCGCGCCTCATCGCCGCCGGTGACCTGAGCCGGGGCGTGGCGCCGGTCGGTCGCGACGAACCGGCGCGCCTGATCGAGGCGCTGAACCAGATGCGCGACAACCTGGCGAGTACGCTGCGGCGCATCGGTGGGGCGTCGCAGCAACTGGGCGCGGCGGCCGAGCAGTTGCACGGGCTCAGCGCAACCTCGACGCAGGAGATGCGCCGCCAGAGCGAGGAGATCGACCTGGCGGCCACCGCCGTGACCCAGATGACCGCCACCGCCGACGAGGTGGCGCGCAATGCGGCCATGACCGCAGATGTCTCGGCGCGCGGCGAGCAGGCCGCGCGTTCTGGGTGTGAAGACGTCCAGGGCAGCCTGGGGGCGATCACCGGTCTGGTCGACGAGGTCGGGCTGGCGGCGGAGCAGGTGCAGACGCTGGCCAGCGGTGTGCAGGGAATCGCGCGGGTGCTGGAGGTGATCCGCGCGGTGGCCGAGCAGACCAACCTGCTGGCCCTCAACGCGGCCATCGAGGCCGCCCGCGCCGGGGATGCCGGGCGCGGCTTCGCCGTGGTCGCCGAGGAAGTCCGTGCGCTGGCCTTGCGCACCCAGCAATCCACCGGCGAAATCGAAAGCATGATCGGGCAGTTGCATGGCGCGGCGCGGCAGGCGGTGGCCAGCATGCAGCAGAACCAGGAGCACGCCCGCGCCACCCTCGGCACCGCGCACGCCACCGCCGATGCCCTGCAGGTGCTGGGCGGTACGGTGGAGGACATCAGCCAGCGCAACCTGGTGATCGCCGGTGCCGCCCACGAGCAGGCCAGCGTGGCCCGGGAGATCGACGGCAACCTGCTGAACATTCGCGACCTGTCGCTGCGCACCACCAGCAGCGCCGAGCAGTTGCGTGCCGCCACCGAGGAGTTGACGCGCCTGGCCTGCGGCCTGCGCGAGGTGATCGGGGCGTTTCACCTGTAGCCGGAGGCCAGGCGCGGGCCGCCTCGCGGCCCTCTGAGGTGATCCGCCGGTGCCCATGAAGAATGTCCGAATCGGTATGCCGCTGTCCGCCAGGGACCTCGTCTGGCCGACGGGCACGCCGTATCGTTGCACCTGTAGCCGGGCCCGCTGCAGCAAATCGCGAACGACGTTTCCATGAACTTTGCAGATCGACAGGAACAGGACAGGATCATGTCTGAAGGGCAACTGCTGGAAAGAATCGACCAACTGGAGCACACCCTGGCGCGGGTGCAGCACGAACTCGAACGGGCCCAGGCCGTCGCTGAGATCAAGAATCTGTTTGCGCGCTACGCCTACTACCACACCGCCAACCTCAACAACCTGATTCCCGGCCTGTTCGCCAGCAAGACCCCGGGGGTGCGCGTGTGCATCGCCGAGCTGGGTACCTGGGAAGGGCCGCAGGCCGCGGAACGGGCCTGGGGCGTGCTGTCGAAATGGGCCGACCCGAACCCGCCGGGAATGATGCCGGTGCATGCCCTGGCCACGCCGTTCATCGAAGTGGCCGGCGATGGCCTGACGGCACGCGGCATGTGGACCGGTGTCGGCTTCGTCGCGGTTAGAAGCCCCGAGGGCAAGCCGTCGGCCTTCTGGGAGTGGGACAAGTACGGCATCGACTTCGTGAAGGAAGACGGTGTGTGGAAGATCTGGCACCACTACTTCACCAACCTGTTCCGGACCAACTGGGTCGGCTTCGGCGAGGACTGGGACCCGCAGACCTGGGAGCAGGTGCCGCTGTACGAGAAGTGGGAAAAAGCCTTCGGCGACTTCCCGGAGGGCACCCGCCCCGACGGTCCCGGGGTCAACCAGGCGCAGTACAGCATCAACACACGCCAGCAACTGCAGCCTGAACCGCCGGAGCCCTACCAGCGCTGGGACGAGAGCAAGCGCTACTGAGCGTCAGCCGAGGTACAGCAGGTTGTCCCGATAGCTGCCCGGGGATTGCCCGGTCCATTTCTTGAAGGCGCGGCGAAAGCTCGCCGGTTCGCTGAAGCCGACCAGGGCCGCGACCTCGTCGAGCGCGATGTCCCGCGACCTGAGGTAGTCCAGGGCAGCGCACTTGCGGACCTCATCGGCGATATCGGAGAAGGAGGTGTTTTCCTGGGTCAGGTGGCGTCGCAGGGTGCGGGTGGTCATCGCCAGGCGCGCGGCGATTTCCTCCATGCCGGGGAGGTGGCCAGGGGTGGCGCCGAGCAGCCGCTTCACCTTGCCGGTGATGTCCCGGGCGCCGAGCGTGCTCATCAACAGGTCGCAGGCGTTGCACACGGTTTCCCAGGTTTGCACGTTGGCGAACCGCGACGGGCGGCCAGTCAGCCCCGGGTCGATGTGGTACTCGGCCCGCGGGGCGCCGAACTGCAGCGCGCAGTTCCAGTAGCGGCGATAGAGGTCGGCATGCTCGGGCCGGGCGTAGGGCAGGCGAATCAGCAGGGGGCGGGCGTCCTCGCCGAAGGCTTCGGCGAGATTCACGCTCATGCGGGTGAAGTGCTCTTCGAGGAGAAAGCGCAGCAGCGCAGGATCGAGGTCCGCGGGGCACTGTGCACTCCAGTAGCTGGCATGGGTGCCGAGGTACCAGTCGTATTTCATCGCCAGGCCTGCCAGCGGCTGGTAGCGCAGTGTGCTGACGATGGCCTCGCGCAGGTCGGGGGCGCAGAGGACGCCGAAGCCGAGCAGGCCGAAGGACGATAGCGAGGTGCGCTGGCCGCAGAGAAAGGAAAGTTCAGGGTCCCGGGCCAGCGCGATAACGTTGCTGCAGGTCTTCAGGTATTGAGCGATGGAGGTTTTGGTGTGGGCATCGAAGACACTTTGCACGTCCAGGCATGTGCCGTGCAAACAGCGCTCGGGTGCAATACCCAGGTCTTTTGCGGTGAGCATCAAGTTTGCAATCTTCAGCGGGGGATGAATAACTTCGGTCAACGCTGGCAAGTGGGAAAGTTGCATTTTATTTGCACCCCTGACACGCAGTCATGATGGCTTTTTTAAAGAACGGTACGGTATTCCCAGAATGATTTCAATGCACGGAGAACTTGGAGGGATGAACGCAAGGAAATAAACAATCAGTCTGAACGATCAAGCAATCACAAGAATAATAAGTGCGAGTATCCAGAATGAATAAGCAACAACCCATGACAGGCAGGCCATTGCGTGCGCCTCACTGCATCCGCCAGGCAATGCTGGCCGGTGTGCTGCTGGCCCAGGCCTGGACGACAGTTGCCCACGCCGCCGAAGGCATCCGCTTGCCGGGCCCGGTGGGCGGCGCGGACATCCGCTCGGCGCTGCTGCCCGAACCCGGGCTCTACGCCGTCGCCGGCATCACCGTCCCGGACAACACCCGTTTCTACGGTCCCGACGGCACGACTTCCGCCCGGGGAACGTCGAGCGGCCTGGCCGCCGCGGTGCTCGCGGTGTACCCCGGGGAAGTGCTGGGCGGGCGCATCGGCTCGATGATGCTGGGCAGCTACGCCCATGTGAAGGCCGAGATCGACGGGCTGCTGCCGACCACCCAGGACAACGGATTCGGCGATATCTACCTTGAACCGCTGTTCTGGAGCCGGCTGTTCCCCTTTGGCGGCCCCGCGCAGCCAGTGCCGGGAAACGGCCCGCCGATTCCCTGGGGGCTGGCCGTCGGGCTGACCGCGGGGGTGACCTTTCCGACCGGCCATTACGACGTCGACAAACCGGTGAACGTGGGCCTGAACCACTACGTGCTGTCGCCCAGCGTGGCCCTGACCTACACCTTCCCGAGCCTGATCGACTATGGCCAGGCCATGGAGTTGAGCGCACGTCTTTATTACAACTACCAGTACGAGAATCCGGACAACCACTACCTCAGTGGTGACCTGGTCAACGTGGACTTCGCCGCCACCTTGCGCAACGGGCCACTGCAGTTCGGCCTGGCCGGTTCCTATGCCAAACAGGTGAAGGACGACCAATGGCACGGTGAAGTTGTGGGTGATGGTAATCGTGCCATGTTCCTGCAACTCGGGCCGGTGGCGACTTTCGCTTTCAAGGTCGGGGAACAACCTTGGGAAGTTGGTTTCAAGGCGCTCC
The DNA here is from genome assembly GCF_032621685.1 of Pseudomonas sp. zfem002. Classification (NCBI taxonomy): domain Bacteria; kingdom Pseudomonadati; phylum Pseudomonadota; class Gammaproteobacteria; order Pseudomonadales; family Pseudomonadaceae; genus Pseudomonas; species Pseudomonas sp. zfem002. The sequence goes on from NZ_JAVYJH010000019.1 coordinate 6,265, forward strand.
TGGATATCGATGGCGACAATACCCTGGCGAACAATATCTACACCCTTCGAGTGGGAACGAAGTTTTTCTGACGACATGCCGTGTCGTTATTGCCTATCGGTTGTTCATACAAGGAGAAATACTCATGCGGGCGTTTGAATATTCAAGGCGCGGTACCTGGCTGCGCAATACCCTGGTCGCCACACTATTGTCACTGTGCAGTGCGATGGCCTGTGCCAGTGGCGAAAGTGCACGTTGCGACAAGGCATGCCTGGAATCGATGATGGACGGCTACCTGCGCCAGCTCCTGGCGCACGACGCGCAAGGCTTGCCGCTCGCCCCGAGCGTGGTGGCGCGGGAGAATGCCGAGCCGGTGGCGATCGGCACGGGCACGGCCTGGACAGCACTCGAACGATTGCTCAGTGGCTTCACCTCGGCTGACCCGCTCAGCGGGCAGGTCGTGTATTTCGGCGCCGCCGAGATCGCCAAGGCGCCGCATACCCTGGTGGTGCGGCTCAAGGTGGCGCACCGCAAGATCGTCGAGTCGGAAATCATGTACATGGACGACGGCCAGAAGGACACGCGCAAGAAGCTCTTCCCGCGTGATACCGCAGGCCTGACCCAGATCGACGATATCCTCTGGTTCGCCCGCCTGCCCGAAGACCGTCGCAGCAGTCGCGATCGCCTGCTGGCCATCGCCGATGCCTACCTCGACGGCCTGAGCGCCGCCCACGACCAGGGGCGCATTCCCTTCGACCCGCGCTGCGAGCGCTATGAAAGCGGCCTGCGCATGACCAACAGCACCAGGGTCTTCGGCGACCTGCTGCCGCTCAATGGCCCCTGCGTGTCGGGGATCAACCTGCCGCCGAACATCGTCGACCACGTCTACAACCGGCGTTTCTTCGTGGCCGACCCCGAGACCGGCATCGTCGCGCTGTCGTTCGCCCTGCAGTACTCGGACAAGGCGCCGCTGGGGCTGGCCGAGGACCACGCCACCCTGGTGTACGAGGTGTTCAAGATCGTCGATGGGCGGATCCGCCTGATCGATGCCAACACCCTTCACCGCTTCAAGCCGCCCTATCAGTCAGGGTTCGCCGATAGCGACACCTCCGCCTGGAGCAAGCTCCCGGGCTCGCCTCACGGCAGTTGATCCAACGCAGCTCCATGACGCGGCATGCGACAGCGCCACGGCCCTGACGCATGCCTTCGACACCCAGACAACAAGGTGACCCCGATGAAACGCCACGACACTTTGCGACACCGCCTGCGCACCCGCCTGTTGGGCATTGCCGCCCTTGCGGCCTGCGCCCTGTTCCCCGGCCTTGCCAGTGCGCAAGGCAGCACCTGCGACAAGGCCTGCCTGACCGGCATCATGGACAATTACCTGGCGCAGCTGCTGCGGCACGACGCCAAGGGCCTGCCACTCAAGCTCGACGTGCCCGCCCGCGAGAACACCCGGCCGGTGACCATTGGCCAGGGAACGGCCTGGACCTCGGTGGCGCGCCTGCTCAGCGGCATCACCAGCGCCGATGCCAGCAGTGGCCAGGTGGTGTACTTCGGTGCCGCCGAAATCGACGCGGCCCCGTACACGTTCTTCGTCCGCCTGAAGGTCAGCGGGCGACAGATCGCCGAGTCCGAGATCATGTACATGGACGACGGCAAGAAGGACGCGCGCAAGACCGTGTTCCCGCGAGACAACGAAGGCCTTGCGCGATTCGATGAGCTTCTCTGGTCGGCCGAGGTGCCCGCGGCGCGCCGCTCCAGCCGCGAGCGGATGATGGCCATCGCCAATGCCTATCTTGACGCCCTGAACGTTTCCCGTGATGACGGGCGCATCCCGTTCTCGCCACGTTGCGAACGCTATGAAAGCGGCCTGCGCATGACCAACAACCATCGGCAGAAGTACGGCGGCCTGCTCGACCTCACCGGCCCGTGCGCGGATGGGGTGAACCTGCCGCCGGATATCGTCGCCAGTATCGGCAATCGCCGCTTCTTCGTCGCCGACGAGGCCAGCGGGGTGGTCGTCGCCGCGTTCGTCATGCGCTTCTCCGCCAAGGCGCCACTGGGGCTCGGGGAGGAGCGGGCAATGCAGGTGTATGAGCTGTACAAGATCGTCGACGGGCAGATCCGCCAGATCGATGCCAACACCCTGATCCGCCTCGAAGCGCCTTATCACTCGGGCTTCGCCGACAGCGACACCTCGTCGCTGGAGAAGCTGCCGGTCATCAGCCGGCGCTGATCGGGCAGGCGGGCCCTGGTCAGACGTTGTCCAGGGCGCTGAGGTCCGGCAGGGGCAGGCGGGCGAGGGCGGCGGCTTCGCTGCCCGGCATGCCGTACATGCGCAGCATCAGTTCGAGCATTTCGAACACGGCGTCGGGCCCGGCCCGGCCCTCGAGGATCTGCCGGGTCACCGCCACCAGGGTGCTCAGGGTGATGCTGATGGCGCTGTCGACACAGTGCCGGCAGTCGAAACGCCCGGCCTGGATGCCGCGCAGGATGTCGTTGCGACCGCGTTCGCGGAAGGTTTCCTCGTTCTGCCGCAGGCTGAACTCGGCATGGATCACGAACCAGCCCCAGACCGGGTCCGCCAGGGCCCGCTCGATGTAGGTGCGCTGGATGAACACTATCGCCTTGGCCGGGTCGTCGGTGGCCCTGCCGATCCGGTCGAAGATCTCGCCCAGCTCCTCGGCGCGACGGGCGAACACCGCCTTGGCGATTTCTTCCTTGGTCTTGAAGTGGTTGTAGAAGGTGCCGACGGCCAGTTCGGCCTCCTCGGCAATCTCCTGGATGGTGGCGCCTTCCACGCCCTTGCTGGACATCACGGCCTGCGCCGCGGTGATCAGGCGCAGGCGCGTGCGTTGCCGCGCCCGGCTCTGTTTCACCTCGGGTTGTTCTTCCGCTGCTGGCAGCGAAGCGCTGTCGTGCGCGTTGTTGACCTTGGAGCGGGTGCGTGTGGGGGTGGGGGTGGGGGCCTGGGCCGTCTGCTTCGCCATGAGGGGTTCCTGATCGAGGTGCCGGGAGTATACCGGCAAACCCCGGGGCTTGAGATGCCAGCAAATATGAGGTAGATTTCAAAAATGAACACTCATTCATATTTGAGGTGTTCTTCATAAGAATAAGTTGAGGTGGCTTCATGGTTGATACAGTGTTTGACGTGGTTCAGATCGGATATGGCCCGGTTGGCCAGGTGCTGGCGGCCCAGCTCGGCAAGCGAGGCCGCAGCGTCGCGGTGTATGAGCGCCATCCTTCGTTGTATGCATTGCCGCGAGCGGGGCATTTCGATCACGAGATCATGCGCATCTTCCAGTCCCTGGGGGCTGCCGAGGAAATCGAGCGCGATGCGTTTCCGGCCACCAAGTACCAATGGCGCAATGCCCAGGGTGAGCTGCTGATCAGCTTCGACTGGGACCAGGTCGGCGTGTCGGGCTGGATGTCCGACTACCTCATGTACCAACCGCACATGGAAAACGCCCTGCACCGCGCGGTCGGCAACTGTGCCTCGGTGAGTGTCAATCACGGCTGGGAAGCCATCGACATCGCGCAGTACGCCGACCATGTCGCCGTCACCTTCACCGAGGTGGCCACGGGCGCGCGCCGCATCGTCAAGGGCCGCTACCTGGTGGGGGCCGACGGTGCCAACAGCTTCGTGCGCCGGCACCTGCAACTGCCCTGGACCGACCTGGGCTTCAACGAAAGCTGGGTGGTGCTGGACTTCAAGCAACTGCGTCCGCTGCAGTTCGAGTTCGACAACGGCCAGCTCTGCGACCCGCAGCGACCGCTGTGCCTGTTCCAGCTCGGCAAGAGCCACCGGCGCTTCGAATACATGGTCATGCCGGGCGAGTCCCGCGACGAGTTGCTCACCCCCGAGCACGCCTGGAAGGTCATTGCACCCTGGATCACCGCGGACGACGCGCAACTGATCCGCCAGGTGATCTACACCTTCAAGTCGGGGCTGGCCGAACGCTGGTCCGAGGGCCGCACCTTCCTGGTCGGCGACGCCGCCCACCTAATGCCGCCGTTCCTCGGCCAGGGCATGTGCTCTGGCGTGCGCGATGCGATGAACCTGGCCTGGAAGCTGGACCTGGTCCTGGCCGACAAGGTCGATGAGCGCCTGCTCGACAGCTACCAGCCGGAGCGCTCGCCCCACGTCAAGGCGATCATCGACCTGGCGGTGCAGGTGGGCAGGGTGTCGTGCATGGTCGATCCCGAGGAGGTCGCCCAGCGCGACAAGGCCTTCCGTGACGGCGACGTGCCGCCCCCCGCGCCATTCCCGCCGCTGGACTGCGGCTTGATCGACCAGGGCGCGCAGGCCCACCCGGTGGCCGGGCAGCTCGGACCGCAAGGCCGCTTGCAGCGCGACTGGACGATTCAGCGCAGTGACGACCTGCATGGCACCGGCTGGCAACTGATCGCCGACTTCGATGCCTGGAACGCGATCAGCGCGGCGTCCCGCGCGCTGCTCGAACACCTGTCGGTGCAGGTCATCCAGCCGCTGGCCGCGGGCACGGGGCGCGCCGGGGAGGTGGTCGACATCGATGGCACCTACCGCGACTATTTTGCCCGGCAGCAACTGCGCGCGGTGCTGGTCCGTCCGGACTTCTACAGCTTCGGCGGCGCCAGCGAGCCGGCGGCGCTCGATGCGTTGATCGGGCGCCTTGGCGCGGCCCTGGGACAACCCGTGAACGGGCAGTGAGGCGAGCATGTCGACCATCTACCTGGAACCTTTGCTGGGCCACTGCGCGACAACCCAGGCCAGCGAGGCGCTGTACAAGGACAACCAACGCCATGCCCGGGCCATGCCGATGCAACGGCTGCTGGGCGGTGGCATGGACTACGCCGATGCGCTGGCCCTGCATGACCTCGGCCAGCGCGACATCAGCTGGCTCGACGCCGCCTGCGTGCTCGGCGAGCGTCACCTGGCGAATGCCGGGCGGGCGCAGGCCGAGGGCCTGACGGCGACCGCCATGGCCGAATACCGCTTCGCCTCGGCGTGCCTGCGCTTCGGCCATAGCGCGATCTTCAGCGACACCCGGCAGAAGCGCGAGGTCTATGGGCGCATGGTCGCGGCGTTCGCCGAGGCCGCGCGCCTCGACCCGCTGCCGATGCAGAAATGCACCTTTGCCTACCGCCACGGTGCGCTGTGCGCCTGGCTGGTACAGCCGCAGGCCACGGGAAACTGGCCGCTGGTCATCTGCCTGGGCGGATTCGATGGCTGGCGCGAGGAGTATTTCACCGGCGCCCAGTACCTGGCGCAGCGCGGCATCGCCACGCTGCTGCTGGACGGGCCAGGGCAGGGCGAGACGCGCCTGGTTCACGAGCTGTACCTGGACGACGACTACACCGCGGCCATCGCCTGCGTGATCGACCAGTTGCAGGCACAACAGCGCTTTACCTCATTCAGTGTCTGGGGCAACAGCATGGGCGGTTACCTGGCGGCGGCCTGCGCCATCGACGATTCGCGGATCCAGGCGTGCTGCGTCAACGGCGGTACCACGCACCCTGCGGAAATCCTCGAGCGTTTCCCGCGCTTCATCGGCAAGGTCCAGGCGATCCTCGGCCTTTCCGACGCGCACGCCGCGGCGCGCAAGTTGCGCCAGTTCAGCATCCTTGGCCGGGAGCAAGCGCTGTCCTGCCCGTTGCTGCAGCTGCACGGGGCACCGGACCAAATCTTCCTGCTGGAGAACGCGCGGCGGATCCACGACGGGGCGAGCAGCACCGACAAGCGCCTGGTGGTCTGGGAGGACGGCGACCACTGCATCTACAACCATACCCACGAGAAATACTGCGAACTGGCGGACTGGTTCGCCGTGCGGCTCACGGACGTCTCGCAGCGGCGGCAATAAAATATATTTTCTTTGACTAAATATTTTTCCTGCCTTAGCGTGATCCGTGGCAACAACCCGGTGCAGGCCGACAGGAGGTTGGCCGGGCGCAGCCGAATCGGTTGTATCGGCGACGTCATCGTCATGTGCGGAGTGCGCATGCCATCGTGGGCACTACCCGTGCCCGTCGATGCTCAATCCCCCCAATGAGGTTCGGGTTGCGTCGGTCATGAGCTGGCGCGACCCGGCCTTTTGCCAGGGGGCCTCTTTGATCAGTTGGAGCCGAGTCCCGTGAGAGCCGCCATTGTCCATTCCTTCGAGCAGCCCCCTCGCCATGGCGAGATCGACGCCCCGACCGCCGGCCCCGGCGAAGTGCTGGTGCGGGTTCGTGCCGCGGCGCTGAGCCAGCTGGTGCGGGCCCAGGCCAGTGGCAAGCACTACACCAGCGGCACGCAACTGCCGCTGGTACCCGGTGCCGATGGCATCGGCCTGCTGGAAGATGGCACGCGGGTGTATTTCGCCTTTCCTCGCGCGCCCATCGGGGCCATGGCCGAGGTCGTTGCGGTGGATGCACGCCAGTGCGTGGCGGTGCCGGACGCGGTCGATGACCTGACGGCCGCGGCGATTGCCAACCCGGGCATGTCGTCCTGGGCAGCGCTGCAGGAGCGCGCGCATTTCCAGGCCGGCGAGCAGGTGCTGGTGAACGGTGCCGCGGGTGTTTCCGGGCGCCTGGCCATTCAAGTGGCCAAGTACCTCGGCGCGTCGCGGGTCGTGGCGACCGCGCGCAACCCCGCCGTGGAGGCCGAACTGCGCGCCCTGGGCGCCGATGGGTTCATCTGCCTGGATTCGCCGCCGGAACAGTTGACGGCCGTGCTGCGTGAAGAAATCCAGGGGCGCGGCATCGATGTGGTGCTGGACTACCTGTGGGGGCCGCCGGCGGCGTGCATCCTGGAGGCATTGAGCGGCCATGCAGATGGCCAGGCCGCCCGCCGCGTGCGCTTCGTCAATATCGGCGCGCTCGCGGGGGCGAGCATCCCGATGAGTCCGGGGGTACTGCGCAGTTCCGGGCTGGAAATCCTCGGCAGCGGACTGGGCAGCGTGTCCAACCAGGGCCTGGTGCAGGTGGTCGGGCAATTGTTGCGTGCGATCGGGCCCGCGGGCCTGAAGGTCGACGCCAGGGCCGTGCCGCTGAGCGAGGTCGAGTCGGTGTGGCGGGACGGGACGGCTGAGCGCGTGGTCCTGGTGATCTGAACCCGCGCCGGATCCACGGCACGGCAATCCGCTTGAATTATTGAAAGAGAAAAACACCACGACTCGCAAATTACTTCCTGACGGAGTTTCAGGTCGGGTGGTTGTTCGTGGGTAACTTGAGTTGTCAATCAATGAGGAATATATCGATGTCCGAAGTTATTCAGTCGGGAAGTGTCGCTGTTGCGGACACGGTCATGAAGTTTCGTCGCATCATAACCGGGCATAACCAGGCCGGTGAGGCGATCTTCATTGAAGATGAAGTTTGCGCTCATCGTCATGCGATCAAGAACATCCCCACCTTTGCCACGACGGAGTTGTGGAAAACCGCTGCGACGCCTGTCGACAATACCGAGCAATCACCTGTCGATCTGGTGGCCGGTCGTTTTGCCTTGAACCCACCGGCGTGTGGCTCGGTATTCAGGATTGTCGAGTTCGTTCCTGATCGGCTGTGGAAGTCCGATGCCGATGAACCCGACATGATGCACCGTACGCCTTCGCTGGATTATGCCTATGTCATCAAAGGGCAGATTCATGCGCTGCTGGATAATCAGGAAACCCTGATGAAGGCGGGTGACGTACTGATCCAGAGGGGCACCAACCATGCCTGGGCCAACCGTTCGGATGAACCGTGCATCGTGCTGTTCGTGCTGATCGACGGCAAGGAAATGGCGCATCTGCCTGCCCATTGATGCCCGGCAAAGTTGTTGAACGTGATCGCTGTGAATAACCGTTGACGGAGGCGTTATGACAACGCTCAGAGAAAGATTGATTGGTACCTGGGAAATGGACGATTTCAAGATCGTCGAAGGCGATCTGCTGATCGACCCGCCGCTAGGCGCGGCGGGGACCTGTGGTGGTTACCTGATCTATGCGGCGGACGGCCATATGGTTGCCTTTCTTTCACAGAAAGACATTCCCCGCTTCGCCGACAACTCCCTGGACGGCGGTACCGTGGAAGAACGGGCCCGCGCCAACCAGGGCATCATTACCTACGTGGGTACTTTCGATGTGGATGAACAACAGTCGACGGTCACGCACCATGTCAAGTACGCCAGTGTGCCCAACATGATCGCCAGGGACTTGCAGCGCCTATGCGTGTGGCAGGGTGAAAAACTCAAACTGGACACGCCGCCGATGGCGTTCGGCGGAAAGATGAAGTCTTCGTACATTCTGTGGCGTCGCGCCAGGAAACAGGGCTGAACATTGCCGCTGACTTTAATGCTTCAACTGTAAGGTGCCGCACTTGCGTACTGCGCAAGACGAGGGTGTGGCAGAACATGCGTGCCGGTCGCGCATTGTGCAGAACAGGATTCCACTGTTTTGCAGCGCTGCGCTGGATTATCTAAAACAATAACAAGAGATCGTACGATGCATAACATCAAGGTTAATGTTCTTGGTGCGGTTCTGGGTGCCCTGACGATAATGGAGGGGCATGCTGCGGGTACTCAGGAAGTTGGCGAGGGCTCCCTGGCTCGCGAACTGTTCGGAGAGCGCCTGACCCGTGATTTCGGTATCACCGCCTCGGGTCTGCTTGACGTGGGCTACTCGCGTAACAATCGTTCCTCCTCTTCGGCGCGCAAAGGCGGGCAGAGCAACTTGCCGGTTTCCGGTCTCGCCGATGAAGGGCTGGAGTTCGGCAGTCTGCATCTGTTCGTCGACAAACCGCTGCTCGGCACCACGGTGCCGCGTATCACCCCCAAGCCAGGGCCAGCGCCACAGCAGGCCGATTTCGGTTTCACCGTCGAAGCGGTTTATGGCCGCAATGCGCAAAATGCCCGGACCTACGGCTGGGACATGGGCTGGGGGATGAACCAGAGTGACTCCAACAAGGCGCGCGAGGACAAGGATCTGTTCCTTGCCGTGCCCAATTTTGCCGCCACCGCCTACCTGCCGGTGGCAGAGGCCGGCGTCAACGTGATGGCGGGCATCTTCGGCTCCGCCTTCGGTTACGAGATCCCGCCCAACATACGCTCCGCGCGCAATGCCTTCGCCAGCAAGACCTACGCCTACATGGCCGAGACCGGCTCGGTGGCGGGGGTATTGCTGGGTACTCGCCTGCTCGCCAACGAAAGCATGCTGCTGGGTGGCGAACTGGGCGTGATCCAGGGCTGGAAGAACCTGCGTGACAACAACCACAGCAAATCGCTGATGGGCGCGCTGCGCTGGCGCACGCCGGACATGCAGACCTGGCTCGACTACGAGTTCGTGCTCGGCAACGCGCAGAACGATGATTTCGATGATGTGCAGACCCCGAAGAGTCGCGTGGTGTCGCCGGATGACCAGTTCCGCCAGGAGCATTCGCTGACCGCCTGGCATCGCTTCGACGAGCACTGGTCGATGGGCGCCGAGCTTCTGTATGGCCACCAGGAAGGTGACGGCAAGGCCAGCTCCATCGACGTCGTCACCGGGCCTGGTTTCGATGGCGCCCGCTGGTGGGGGGGCAATGCGGTGCTGACCTACCAGTATCGGCCCGACCTGTCCTTCTCGGTGCGGGGCGAGCATTTCAGCAATCCCGACGGCTACGCGCTGTTTCCCTCGACCACGGCCCGTGGCGACTTCAACGCCATCACCAGCGGGCTGCGCTGGGATGTCAACGGCCACCTCTCGCTGCGCCCCGAGCTGCGTTACGACTGGTTCGACGCCCGTGACCACGGCCGTCCTTTCGGCGACGGCAGCGCTCGCTCGCAACTGACCGCCATGGTCGAGGCGCTGGTCTATTTCTGATCGCGGGTTCCCCGGGGATCCCGTTGTTCCTTTCCATCGACCAGCCCCGGGCTCTGCCCGCCCGGGGCCCGGACCTTTGCTGCGCATGTCTATCTGGAGAATGAAAATGCTTGAAACCACGAGTCGTGAAAAAGAAGGTTCCTGGACGTATCAGGGATGGCGTGTCGCGCTGGCCGGCATGCTGGCGCTCATCGCAGGCCCCAGTGTCTTCCTGCTCAGCTTTGGAATCTTCGTGCAACCGATGGGGCGCGAGTTCGGCTGGACGGTCACGCAGATCACCCTGGCGATCACCCTCATGTCCTTCGCCCTGGTCCTGCTGGCGCCTTTGCAGGGATACCTGGTCGATCGCTTCGGCGCGCGCCGGGTCATCCTGCCGAGCATCCTGTGCTTTGCCGCCGCGGTGGTGATGATGTCCAGGCTGGGCGCCGATCTCTGGCTCTACTACCTGGCCTGGCTGGTGCTGTGCATTGCCGGGATCGGTTGCTACCCGCTCTCCTACCTGCGGGCGGTGGGGACCTGGTTCGATCGACGTCTCGGCTTCAGCCTGGGCATCGCCAACGCCGGTGTCGGTATCGGCGGTGCGTTGTTGCCGCTGGTCCTGGCCCTGGTGATTCCGGCGCTGGGCTGGCGCTGGGGGTTCCTGTGCATTGCCATGATGGCGCTGATCACCTTTCCCATCGCGTTCTTCTTCATCAGGGAAAACGCCCAGGCCGGACCTGCAAAGGTCGCGTCCGGCGCGCTCGAGGGCGTGGCGTTCGCCGACGCCATCCGCACCCGTGACTTCCAGCTGCTGACGCTCACGTTCATCCTCATGGGCTTCGTGACCACCGGGCTGATCGTGCACCAGATTCCGATCCTCACCGAAGCCGGCATTTCCCCTCAGCGTGCCGCCCTGATGCAGGCCACTTTCGGTGTGTTCGCCATTGTCGGGCGGGTCGTCACCGGCCTGCTGCTGGACTACATCTGCGCCCAGTTGCTGATGATGGTGGTGGTGCTGGGGGCGAGCCTGTCCTGCGTTCTCTACGCGGTCGGTGTCGGTCCGCAGCTGGCCTTCGTGGCGGCGGCGCTTGTCGGGCTGCTGCTCGGCGCGGAGTTCGACATCCTCGGCTTTCTGCTGAAAAAGCACTTCGGCATCCGCTCGTTCGGGCGACTGTACGGCATTGTCTACGCCGTCTTTCAACTGAGCGCCGGCATCGGGGCCGCGGTGCTGTCGCTGATGAAGGACTCGTTTGCCGGCTACAGCACCGGCCTGATGCTGTTCGCCGCGGTCCTGGTGGTCTGCGCGGGCACGCTGTTCTGGCACTACCTGCTGGAACAAGCGGCCAGGTCGCCGTCACGGCAGGTGGCGCCACCCACTCATCCGTGACTGCAGGCTGCCGGGCAACCTGGCGGTTGGGTGCGTGCGGGTGTTGTGCGTGAATCGTGACTGTCAGGCTCATATGAGCCTGACAATGGCGTGTGCCGGCAAAAGTTTCCTGATCAGGTTCTGATCAGTTTGAAACGATGGATCACCACCAGCACCGTTGGCCAGAACAGCGTATTGGCAATGTCATGCAGGCTTGCATCCCACCGCAAGTAGCCCAGGCTCGCCTTGTCTTCCATCAGATCGAACAGCTCGATGAGGCTCGCTCCCGCCAGCACCACCAGCCAGCTGCTGAAAGAGCCCAGGGATTTTCGGGTCATGCAACTGGCGGCGATCAGCAATGCCAGACCTGCATAGATATGCAGTGCATCCCTTGAGAGCGCAGTGACTGACATGATCTCGAGCTTGAGTGATTGCAGCGTGGAAAGGGGCATGGGGAGCTTCCTTGTTCTCGGTGATCAGGACCGGTACAGGGTAAAGCGGGTTTCACGAAGCAGGGAAGTATCCCCACAAACTCCTTCCGATACTCCCAAGGCAGCGACAGCAGACTCGCAAATGCCTTTGAGCAGCACACTCATCCGCGACTGCTCAACGCATCGCAACTCGCAGTTGCGTGCCTGCGGGTGTTGTGTCTGAATTGTGACTGCCAGGCTCATATGAGTCTGACAAGGATCATTTCCGGCTTTCTGTATCAGCGTGGTCAGCGCCTCTGGATTGCGGAGCCACCAGGCAACGATCGGCGAAGAACAACAACATGAAATCAGTGCGCACCGTCATCTCGGAAAACTTCTTCCGTCGCTTCAAGTCTGTTTTCGCCCCGCACCTGGGCGCGCTCGGCATCGACATGGCGCTGCTCGAGCGCGCCGACATCGAAATTCCCGGTGACCAGTACGTCGCGCTCTGGGAAGCCGTCGGTACTGCCCACCCCTCCATCGGTCTGGCCCTGGGCAGCCAGACCGACGCCGATGACTTCGGCGCCCTGGGCCACGCCCTGCATTGCGCGCCCAGCGTGGAGAAGGCGCTGATGACGCTGCACACCTACATCGTGGTGTTCGCCCAGGAGTCGTCCATCGACTACCGTCGCGAAGGGCGTCAGTTGCGCGTCGACTACCAGGTGCTCGACACCACCGTGGTCAATCGGCGCCAGGATGCCGAGTTCGCCATTGCCTCGATCCTGCGCCAGCTCCAGTTGATCACCGACAGCGATGTCCGGCCGCTGCGGGTGGACTTCGAGCACCCGCGGCCGGCGGATGTCTCGGTGCACCGGCAACTGTTCCGCTGCCCGCTGTTCTTCAACCAGCCGACCAACCGCATCACCCTGCCGGTCGAGGTCTTCGACCTGCCGGTGAGCCAGGGCAACGAGCGCCTGTTCAAGGCGCTGGAGCCTTATCTGCAGCAGGAGCGCGAACAGCGCAATGTCAGCGACGAACTGCTGCCGCAGGTCACCCGCATGATCGCCCTGGGCCTGGCGAGCGGCCTGCCGTCGCTGGACCAGGTCAGCGAATACATGGGCCTCAGCCGGCGTACCCTGCAACGCCGGCTCAAGGAGCAGGACATCGAGTTTTCGCTGTTGGTCGAAGAGGTGCGCCGCGATCTTGCCCTGGGCTACCTGAACCACTCCGACTACTCGATGACGCAGATTTCGCTGCTGCTCGGCTATGCCGAATCCGGCTCGTTCACCCGCGCCTTCCGCCGCTGGACCGGCCAGTCGCCGCAGCAGTTCCGTCAGGCCGGACGCAGCGCTGGCGCGGCCTGCTGAAAGTCTGGCACCTGCAGTCAATTCATCCGTCGACCCCCTCGATACCCTGAACGAAGCGCCGGCTGCCGCCCCTGGCAACTGGCCTCATTCATGTGAAGGGAGCGACGATGAACACAGCGATACACGCCAGCCCGGCCGACTGTGGCGAGGCCGCGGCGTTGCGCATTCTTTCGCTGCAGCGGGCCGCGCAGCGCGAGCAGCCGATTGCCACGTTGCAGGAGCGTCGCCAGCACCTGCGGCGCCTGGAGCGCCTGCTGCTGGACAACCGGGAGGCCATCTGCGCGGCGATCAACGCCGATTTCGGCAACCGCGCCCCTCAGGAAACGCTGTTGCTGGAACTGTTTCTCAGCGTCGATGGCATTCGTGACTGCCACCGGCGCCTGGTGCGCTGGATCAGGCCGCAGCGGCGTCGGGGCTCGCTGTGGTTCGCGGGCGCGCGCAACCGGGTGATCCCGCAGCCCAAGGGCGTGGTGGGCGTGATCGCGCCGTGGAACTACCCGCTGTTCCTGGTGATGGGACCGCTGACCAGCGCGCTGGCGGCGGGCAACCGCTGCATGGTGAAAATGGCCGCCAACTCGCAGCACCTGTGTGCGCTGCTGCAGCGGCTGGTGGCCAGGGACTTCGCCGAGGACACCCTGGCCATCGTGCCGAATGTCAGCGGCTCGGTGTTCTCCAGCCTGCCGTTCGACCACCTGATCTTCACCGGCTCGGCGGCCACCGGCCGCCAGGTGATGAAGGCCGCCGCCGCCAACCTGACCCCGGTGACCCTGGAGCTGGGCGGCAAGTCGCCGGTGATCGTGGCCGATGATTTCGACCTGAAGACCGCCGCGGCGCGCATCCTGCAAATGAAGACGGTGAACGCCGGGCAGACCTGCGTGGCCCCGGACTACCTGCTGATCCACGAAAGCCGGGTCGACGCCTTCGTCGAGCACTGCAAGGCCATCGTGCCGAAGCGCTATCCCACGCTGGGCGCCAGGGACTACACCTCCATCGTCGATCGTCCGGCCTTCGAGCGCCTGCTGGGCTACCTGGAGGATGCCCGCGACAAGGGCGCCAGGGTGGTTCCGCTGCTGCCCGGCCTGCGCAGCGACGCGGCCACGCGCAAGCTCGCCCCGGTGCTGGTGCTCGATGTCCGCGACTCGATGCAGGTGATGCGCGAGGAGATCTTCGGCCCGATCCTGCCAGTGAAGACCTACCGCAGCCTCGACGAGGCGCTGGCCTACATCAACGACCGCGACCATCCCCTGGCGTTGTACCTGTTCAGCCGGCGCCGCGCGGTGCAGGCGCGGGTGATCGCCGCCACCCGTTCCGGTGGGGTTGCCCTCAACGACTGCGGGCTGCACGTGGCCCAGCACGACCTGCCGTTCGGCGGCGTGGGGGCCAGCGGCATGGGCCATTACCACGGTTACGAAGGCTTTCTCGAGTTCTCCAAGCTGCGGCCGGTGTTCCAGCAGTTCGCCTGGCCGGCCTTTCGCCTGTTGTACCCACCCTATGGCAAGACGTTCGAGCGCCTGATTGGCCTGATGCTCGGTCGCTGACACCTGGAGCCTGGTATGCACGACAACAACAATGAACCCCGTTCCTTCTGGCAACACGACTATGGCGTCTACGTGCCCAACACCCGCCTGACCGAAGACCTCAAGGTCGATGTGGCGGTGATCGGTGGCGGCTTCACCGGGCTGAACACCGCCTGGCAGTTCAAGCGCGACAACCCCGGGGCCCGGGTGCTGGTGCTGGAGGCGGCGCTGATCGGCTTCGGCGCCAGCGGCCGCAATGCCGGTTTCAGTACCAAACTGTTCGGCCTGGAGCCGGAACTGGTGGTGCTGCGCTGGGGCCGGCAGCGGATGATCGAGGCCCACCGCTACCTGGAAAAGGCGGTGGCCTACACCCGCGAAGTCATCGACAGCCATGGCATCGACTGCGACTACCGGCATGCCGGGCTGCTGCGGGTGAGTTACGCGCCGCGTCAGCTGGCGCGCCTGGGCAAGACCCTGGAACTCTACGAATCGCTGGGCCTGGCTGCGGACATGCGCTGGTGCAGCGCGCAGCAGTTGCGCGAGGGGCATGATTCGCCGCGCTTGCTGGGCGGCATCCATGAAACCGAGACCGGCTACCTCGACCCTTGCAAGCAGGTGCGCGGGCTGAAGATGCTCGCCGCCTCGGTGGGGGTGCGCATCCATGAAGCGACTCCCGTGCTGGATATCGCCCGCGGTGACACCGCCATCGTGCTGCGCACGCCCCATGCCAGGGTAACCGCCGACAAGCTGGTGATCGCCACCAATGCCTATGCGCGGCAGATCCCCGGCACCCGCACCCTGCGGCAGCGCCAGTTTCCGTTATGGACCTACCAGGTGGTCACCGAGCCGCTGGGCGATGCGCTGTGGCAGAGCATCGGCTGGAAGGGGCGCGAGGCCTTTGGCGACAACCGGCAGATGCTGCACTACTTCCGCCCGACCGTGGATGGCCGCATCGTCATGGGCGGTGGCGATGTACGGGCCTATACCGGCAGCGCCATGGTCGAGCAACCGTCGCCGGCTACCTGGGCGCATTGCGAGGCGCACCTGAAGTGGATCTACCCGCAGTTGCGCGATGTGCGCATCGCCTATCGCTGGGGCGGGCCGGTGTCGGTGAATGCCGACATGGTCCCGGAAATCAGCTTCATCGACGATGAACGGCTGATCTACGCCGGTGGCTGTTTCGGCCATGGCGTGGCGCTGAGTCATCTGAACGGGCGGACCATCGCCGATCTGTTGCAGGGGCGCAGGAGCGAGCTGACCGATTTCTGGATCGTCAACCGCAAGGCCATCCCGATGCCGGGGGCCACGCTGTCGTGCTGGGCCGGGCGTACCGCGCGGCATGCGTTGCGGGTCTGGGATTGGTGGGAGGAGCGGGGGGTGAAGGGGTAATGGTGTAACAAGGTGCCTGTCTTGAGCCTTGCAGCGCCCTCCAGATCGAGCGCCGCCCGCGCGGCGCATCGCGGATGAATCCGCTCCCACATTGGTTGCAACGTGCCATGGCCTGTGAGAGTTGAGTTGCCAGCCTTTGTCTTGCGGCGATGCATCGCGGGGAGGCTGTTGGGTTCGGCTCGATATCGCGTCGTGCCGACAAGGCGGACAACCATGGCCTGTCAGGCATAGGTACGTTGCAACAAATGTGGGAGCGGATTCATCCGCGATGCGCCGCGCGGGCGGCGCTCGATTTCATGGGCGCTGCAAGACTTGAGGCAAGCACCTGGCTCGGAAATCACCTGGCACCAAATGACAACCCCCCTGGCGCCACCTGCCAAGCCCAGGACCGGACGCTTCCAATATTGTTTCTCTCGCAGAGCCGCAGCACCTTGGGGCCGCCCCTGGCGGCCCCGTTTTTCGCGCCTTTGCCTGCAGCGAACTGCCTTTCGATAACCACAAGAACCACGCAAGGAAAAGTTCATGAAACAACGCCCCCTGTCCCTGTTGGGCGGCGCGCTCCTGGCGCTGCTCGGTACCACCACCTCGTTCACCGCCTTCGCCGAACTCACCCCGGCCGGTGCCGAAAAGGCCGGCAATGGCGACGGCAGCATTCCGGCCTGGAGCGGCGGCCTGACCCAGGCGCCCGCCGGCTGGTCCCCGGGCCACGGTGATCCCTATGCCGCCGACCAGCGCCTGTACACCATCGATGCCAGCAACCTTGCCCAGCATCAGGCGCAACTGCCCGAAGGGCAGGTGGCGCTGATCAAGGCCTACCCCGGCTACCGCCTGGACGTCTATCCCACCCACCGCAGCTGCGCGCTCCCGGCCGACGTTGCGCAGCGCACCCGGCAGTTCGCCGGCCAGGCCAGTATCGGTGCCGATGGCTGGCGCCTGGAACGCGCCGCCGGGGCTGCGGTGCCGTTCCCGCAACCGAAAAGCGGCATCGAGGTGCTGTGGAACTACAAGCTGCGCTACATGGCCAAGGGGCGCAAGGCGCAGATCTCCTTCCTGCGCCGCGAAGCCGGTGGCGGGCTCACCGAGGTGCGCCAGTGGGCCAGCGAGTACTACCCCTACAACGACCCGGCGGTGACCAGCCCGCAGGATACCGGCGACATCGAGGCCAAGCTGCTCTACGACATCCAGTCGCCGTCGTCGCGGGCCGGCGAGATGTACCTGGTGCACGCGCGCCTCGACCAGCCGCAGAATGCCTGGATCTACTTCCCCGGCCAGCGCCGCGTGCGCCAGGCGCCGACCTTCGCCTACGACAACCCGATCGCCGGCTCCGACAACCTGTACTTCGTCGACCAGATCAACATGTTCACCGGCGCCCTGGACCGCTACGACTTCAAGCTGCAGGGCAAGCGCGAGATGATCGTGCCGTACAACTCCTACCGCCTGGTGGACAAGCGCAACACCTACGACAAGCTGATCGGCGAGCAGTACCTGGACCGCGACGTGCAGCGCTACGAGAAGCACCGGGTCTGGGTGGTCGAGGCCACGGTCAAGGCCGACAAGCGCCACTTGTTCGCCAAGCGCGTGTTCTATTTCGACGAGGACAGCTGGAGCCTGCTGCATGTCGACATGTATGACGCCAGGGGCAACCTGTGGCGGGTGCAGGAAGGCAGCCTGTGGGCCGATCCCGAGATCCAGGCCTGCACCGGTTTCGAGTACGTCAGCTACGACCTCATCGCCCGGCGCTACATCGCCGACGGTTTCACCCAGGAAGGCGCGGCGCCGGACCTGACCGCCGGCCTGCAGGGCCGGGTCAGCGACAAGCTGTTCAACGCCAACGAACTGCGCCGTCGCGGCGAGCGCTGATCGGCCGGAGACCAGACCATGAACAAGTACCTTTCGCGCGAATGGGCGAAGGCCACCGCGTGCCCGGCCCTGACCCTGGCGGTCGTCGGCCTGCTCGGCGCGCAGCCTTGCCAGGCCTTGACCTTCGGTGGCGAAGACGGCCTCTCGGGCAGTTTCGACTCGACCCTGTCCTACGGCTTCGCCAGCCGCCTGCAGTCCCCCGACTGCCACCTGCTGGGCAGCGACAACGGTGGTTGCAACACCGGCACCGGCAACGAACTGAGCCGCTACTACAACCTCGAACGCGGCAACGGCTACGCCAACGCCGACATCAACTACGCCAATGCCGACGACGGCAACCTCAACTACCACAAGCACGACGTGTTCTCCCAGGTGCTCAAGGGCACCCACGAGCTGAGTCTGCGCTTCGGCGAGGGCTGGAGTGCCCTGGGCCGGGTCGCCTGGGCCCGCGACTTCAAGATGGACGATACCCGCCGCAGCGACCTGGAAGGCCCGGCCCGCCGCGATGCCACCAGACGCTTCGACCTGCTCGACCTGTGGCTGGCGAAAAGTTTCGACATCGGCGAGATGCCGGCCAAGGTCAAGGTCGGCAACCAGGTGATCAGCTGGGGTGCGGAGCTGTTCATCAGCGGTGGCATCAACCAGATCAACGCCCTCAGCCTGCCCAAGTACCACACCCCGGGCACCCAGCTCAAAGAGGTGTTCATCCCCGCGCCGATGGCCTCGTTCAGCCTGGGGCTGAGCGACAGCCTGAGCCTGGAGGGCTACTACCAGTTCAAGTGGAATGCCTATGGCCTCGACCCGGTCGGCAGCTACTTTTCCAGCGCCGACGTCGCCGGCGAGGGGCGCCGGGCGATCTACTACCCGACGAACTACGCCGAGGGCCTGCTGCCCGGCATCTGCGCCGGCACGCCCACGGGCCGCTGCGGCGACCCGTTGAGCAGCGGCCTGAGCCACGAGCAGATCGTCGCCAGCGGCCTGGCGGTCCCCTACGGCGGTGAGCGCAAGGCCAGCAACCGCGGCCAGTACGGCCTGGCCCTGCGCTGGATGGCCGAGTCGATCGGCACCGAGTTCGGCCTGTTCTACCAGCGCTACCACGACAAGCTGCCCTTCATCGGCTACACGGCGCGCAGTAACCCGGACGCCCTGGTGGTGGACGACTACTTCATCGACTACGGCGAGGACAAGGACCTCTTCGGCCTGTCCATGAATACCCTGGTGGGGCCGGTGGCGGTGGCCGGCGAGCTGTCGCTGCGGCCCCGGGACAGCGTGGGCATCGACCCGACGGTGCCGTTCGGCCAGGGCCTGACCGGCCGCTTCAACCACTACAGCGTGTTTGACCGCGGCGAGCACCGGGGCTTCATCGAGACGCGCAAGTGGCAGGCCGACCTCAACGCCACCTACACCTTCTCGGCCAACGACCCGCTGGGCTTCATTCCCGGCGCCCTGGGCGCCTCCGATGCGTTCCTGCTGGCGGAGGTGGCGCTGGTGCGCTATCCGGGCCTGGACCTGTCGGGCGAGGTGCCCTACGTGATGCCGGACTACTCGTTGCCCGACCGCACCTCCTGGGGCTACGTCACCGAGTTCGGGGTCAACTACCCGAACCTGTTCGACAGCGGCGTCACCGTCACCCCGCAAGTGGACTTCAGCCATGACGTCAAGGGCACCACACCCAACGCCATGCCCTTCGTCGAGGGACGCAAGTCGCTGACCGGTTCCTTGCTGTTCAACTACCGCGATCGCTGGAAAGGCGGCCTGCAGTGGGTGCGCTACTGGGGCGGTGGCGACAGCAACCTGATGGCCGACCGCGACTTCATCAGCGGCAACCTTTCCTACTCCTTCTGATCCGACCGCCACGCGCACCCAAGGCGCGTGGCGGGGAGGCTATTCATGCTGGCTTATCTGGTCTCGGCGCTCGAGCGCCTGGTCTTTCGCCATCGCCTGGCGACCCTGGGGTCGCTGGCGCTGGTCACTGTGCTGATGGGGACGTTCGCCGCCCGCCTGGAAATGTCGGCGGGCTTCGACAAGCAACTGCCGCAGCAGCACCCCTATATCAAGACGTTCAACGAGTACCGCGACGTGCTGTTCGGCGCCAACCGGGTGATCGTGGTCCTGCGTGCGCGCCACGGCGACATCTGGAACAGCGCGGCGTTGACGCGCCTGCACGACCTGACCCAGACCCTGTTCTTCCTGCCGGGCATCGACCGGCGCAGCGTCACCTCGCTGTGGACGCCGAACACCCGCGCGGTGCAGATCACCGAGGAGGGCATGAAAGCCGAGGATGTGGTCGGCGGTGATGTCACCGTCGCCACCCTCGACGCCCGGGCCATCGCCGGGATTCGCGAGCGCACCCTGGCCGGCGGCTTTGTCGGCAGCCTGGTGGCCAACGACCAGCGCGGGGCGATGGTGGTGGCCGACCCGGACCCGGCCACCGGCAAGCGCCTGGACTACCTGGCCTTCAGTCGCGAACTGGAAACCCAGGTGCGGGCGCAGTATGCCGATGCCGATTTCGACGTGCAGATCATCGGCTTCGCCAAGCAGATGGGCGATATCGGCGCCGGCGCGCGCAGCGTGGTCGAGTTCTTCGCCCTGGCCTTCGTGCTCACTGCGCTGGCGGTCTATTGGTACACCCGCTCCTGGCGCCTGACCCTGCTGCCCCTGGCGTGCTCGCTGGTGTCGGTGGTGTGGCAGTTCGGCACCCTGACGCTGCTCGGCTTCGGCCTCGACCCGCTGGCGATCCTGGTGCCGTTCCTGGTGTTTGCCATCGGGGTGTCCCATGGCGTGCAGCAGGTCAACTTCATCGCCAAGGAAGTCTGTGCCGGCGCCGATGGCATGACCGCCGCCCGGCGCAGTTTCGTCGGCCTGATGATCCCCGGCACCCTGGCCCTGATCACCGCCTTTGTCGGCTTCGCGACGCTGGTGCTGGTGCCCATTCCGATGATCCGCGAGCTGGCGATCACCGCCTCGGTGGGAGTGGCCTACAAGATCGTCACCAACCTGGTGATGCTGCCGCTGCTGGCCAGCTACTGCCGTTTCGACGCGCGCTACGTGGCCCGGGTGGAGCGCCTGCGGGCGCGCCGCGAAGGGCTGATGAGCGGCCTTGGGCGCATCGCCGAGCCACGCAACGCGGTGCGGATGACCCTGCTCGGCGCGCTGCTGATGGTGGTGGCGGTGTGGCAGAGCCAGGGCCGGCATGTCGGCCATGTGCTGCCGGGGGCGCCCGAGCTGCATGCCGATTCGCGCTACAACCAGGATGTCGAGCAGGTGGTCAGCCACTTCGCCCTGGGCCTGGACCTGTTTACCGTGGCCGTGGCGACACCGCCCGGTGGCTGCTACCGGCATGACGTCATGACCTATGTCGACCGCCTCACCTGGTACCTGGCGACCCTGCCCGGCGTGCTCTCGGCGCAGTCACTGCCGGCCATGGCCAAGCTGGCGGCCGCGGGGGTGAACGAGGGCAACCCGAAATGGGCGGCGCTGCCGGCCGACGAGCTTTCCCTCGGTGAGGCGGTGCGCCAGGTGCCCGAGGCGCTGCGCCTGTTCGATGCCGACTGCAGGGTGCTGCCGGTCAACCTGTACCTGGCCGACCACAAGGCCAGCACCCTCAAGCAGGTGACCGCGGCCATCGAGCAGTACCGCCAGGCGCATGCGCTGCCCGGGGTGACGGTGCGCCTGGCCAGCGGCAGCGCCGGGGTGCAGGCGGCCACCAATGCGGTGGTCGAGGGCTCCGAGCTGCCGATGATGCTCTACGTGTACCTGACCATCGTGCTGCTGGTCGGGCTGGTGTACCGCGATTGGCGGGCCATGCTCGCCTGCTGCCTGCCGCTGACCCTGGCGACCTTCCTCGGCTACTGGTTCATGAAGGCGCTGGATATCGGCCTGACCGTGGCGACCCTGCCGGTGATGGTGCTCGCCGTGGGCGTCGGGGTGGATTACGCCTTCTACATCTACAACCGCCTGCAACTGCACCTGGCCGCCGGACGCGACATCGTCGCCGCGTTCCAGCAGGCCCTGCGCGAGGTAGGCGTGGCCACGGTGTTCACCGCCCTGACCCTGTCGGTGGGGGTGGCCACCTGGTCGTTCTCGGCGCTGAAGTTCCAGGCCGACATGGGCCTGCTGCTGACCTTCATGTTCATGGCCAACATGCTCATGGCGGTGACCCTGCTGCCGGCGCTGGCGGTGGTCCTGGAAAGACTGGTTCCGCGACGGGGGCCGGTTCGCGCGCCCCTGCTCGCGCATTGAGAGGGGCTGAGTGATGAAAAGTGTTCGAGTGTTGCCTTGGGTGCTGGGACTGATGTGCGCGACGCCGGGCTGGGCGGCGCCGGCCATTGCCCTGCACGAGGTGCGCCAGGCGCCGCTGGTGGCGGTCGCGCGGGCGGGGCAGGGCTGGGTGGCGGTGGGCGACCATGGCGTGGTGGCGCTGTCGGGCGATGGTCGTGCGTGGCAACAGGCCCAGCGCGTGCCGGTGGATGGGCTGCTGACTGCGGTGAGCTTCATCGATGAGCGGCAGGGCTGGGCGGTGGGGCATAGCGGGGTGCTGCTGCACAGCGTCGATGGCGGCCGCAACTGGGACCTGCAACAGCGCCTGGACGGCAGGCCGGTACTGCTCTCGGTACTGTTCAGCGACAGTCGTAACGGCCTGGTCGTCGGTGCCTACGGCTATGCCGCGCGCACTGTCGATGGCGGCAAGACCTGGCAGCGAGTGCAGGTGGGTGAGGAGGGCGACGACTTCCACCTCAACCAGGTGTTCAGCGCCGCCGACGGCAGCCTGTTCATCGCCGGCGAGGCCGGCCACGCCTACCGCTCCAGCGACCAGGGGGCGTCCTGGCAACGGCTGGACACGGGCGTCAGTGGCTCGTTGTGGACCGGCACCGGCCTGCGCGATGGCCGTGTGCTGCTGGCCGGCATGAGCGGGCGGGTGCTCCTGGGGGACGCTCAAGGCCGCGAATGGCGTGTGCTGGACAGCGCCAGCCACGAGGCGATCACGGCCGTGACGCAACTGGACGATGGCCGCGTGGCCCTGGTCGGCAACGCCGGCCTGGTGGCGGTTTCCGACCCGCAGGTGGCTCAGTTCACCAGCCACCAGCGCGAGGACCGCCTGAACCTCTCGGCCCTGGCCGCGCCGTCAGGTCGCCTGCTGCTGTTCGGCAGCGCTGGCGTGCTGGACAGCGTGGCACCGGATGCCAAAGCGCCTGGCGCCGCGCGCCAATCCAGCGCAAAAGCCCCTCGATAGACTCAAGCCCAGGCCGATCGCCTGTAGCGGAGCACCCAATGTTCAAGCAATTCCTGCGTCATCTGTTGTGTGGTCTTTCGTTGTGCGCCGGCGCTGCCTCGGCGTTCGCGGGTTTCATGCCGGAGCAGGCCCGTGTCGAAGTGCTGGATGATCATCGTGACCAGCACTGGTTCTGGATCTGGGGCAGCAACGCGCCCAACATGGTCGATGGCCGTGCCTACCTGTTCGACGACCAGGGTCGCAACCTCGGCCAGTTGAGTACCGGCATCTGGTCCAACGGCCTGCAACTGGCCCAGGGCCGCGACGAGCTGTATGCCACCGAGATCCATTTCAGCCGTGGCGTGCGCGGCAAGCGCAGCGACGTGGTCACGGTGTACGACGCCCGCACCCTCAGCCCCAAGCACGAGATCGAGATCCCGGCCAAGCGCATGACCGCGCTGATCTCCACCGGGCTCAGCGTGCTGTCCGATGACGAGCGCTTCCTGCTGGTACTCAACTTCACCCCGGCGCAGTCGATCTCGGTGGTCGACCTGGAGCGCCAGCGCTTTGTCAGCGAAGTGCCGATCCCCGGCTGTGCGTCGATCTATCCGGCCGGTCCCCGCGACTTCTACGCGATCTGCGGCAATGGCGGTTTCTTCCACCTGCGCCTGGGCGATCAGGGGCAGGTGACCCTGCAGGAGCGCACGCCTCCGGCATTCGACCCGCTCAAGGACCTGCTGCTGACCACCGGCGTGCGTGATGGCGACACCTGGTACTTCGTCTCGCAGCAGAATCACGCCTATGCCCTGGGCATGCGCGCCGATGGTGTACAGCCGCTCGCGCAGTGGTCGTTGCTCAGCGACGAGGAACGCAGCGATGGCTGGGGGATCGCCGGCAACCACGGCGTGGCCTTCCACCGGCAGAGCGGGCGGCTGTTCGTGCTGATGCACAAGGACTTGCCGGAGAACTACCAGAAACCCGGCACCGAGGTGTGGGTGTACGACGTGCGCACCCGGCAGCGGCTGGCGCGTCTGCCGCTCAAGGAGCAGAGCACCGCCATCGGCGTCAGCCAGGGTGCGCAGCCACGCCTGTACAGCCTGGATTGGGTCGCGCCCATGCCGAGGCCCTTTGCCCTGTGGATCTACCTCACCGAAGGCGAGGCCGGGCTGACGCCACTGCTGCGCCAGGCCGTGAACCTGTACGACGCCGACAGCGGCGAGCATTTGCGCAGCGTCGGCGATATCCCCCTGGGCTTTCTCAATGTGGTGATGCCATGGTGAGCGTCGAGCTGCTCCACGATCCGCTGGTGCATGTTGCCAGCGCCGGCGGCCTGGGCCTGCTGCTGGGCGCCGCGGCGCTGCACAAGCTGCGCGCCCCCGAGGCGTTCGCCCAGGTGCTGCAGCGCTATGCCCAGGTGCTCGGGCCATGGTGCGCGGCACCGCGGTGGCCGCACCTGCTGGCGCTGCTGGAGGTGCTGGCCGCCGCCGGGCTGCTGCTCAGCAGCCGCTGGCCGCTGGCGGCCCTGCCCGCGGCGCTGCTGCTGGCGCTCTACGCCGGGGTGCTGGCGCTGAGTGCGCGCCACGGTGCGGTCATCGAGGATTGCGGCTGCCACTTCGGCGGTCGCCCGCAGCCGCCGGCCCGGGCGCTGGTGTGGCGCAACCTGCTGCTGGCGGCACTGGCGGCGAACCTGCTGGTGCCGATGAGCGCGCGGACGCTGACCTGGCTCGACGTCTTCACCCTGGTCGTCGTCTTCATCGGCGCCGCCGCCAGCTACCAACTGGCGAACCTGCTGATTTCCAACCGTGTATCCCTGAGGCAACGGCCATGACCCATGCTCTGATAATTTCCTGCCTGCTGTCGTGGGCGCTGATCCTGCTGCTGATCCTCGCGGTGTGGGCCCTGGCGCGCCAGGTCGGGCTGCTCCACGAACGCCTCCAGCCGGTGGGCGCGCTGTCGCTGGGCAAGGCGATCAAGGCCGGCGCGCCGGCACCGCTGTTCACCCTGCCGAGCCTGACCGGTGGTGCCGTCAGCCTGGGCGGCGCCAGGGCGCAGCCGACCTTGCTGTTCTTCCTTTCCGAAACCTGCCCGGTGTGCAAGACGCTGCTGCCGGTACTCGACGCCCTGCGCCGCCAGGAGCGCCTGGACATCGTCCTGGCCAGCGACGGCGAAGCCGCCGCGCACCTGGCCTTCATCGCTGCCCAGGGCCTGCAGGGCTATCCCTACCTGCTGTCGCGGGAGGTCGGCCTGGCGTACCAGATCAGCAAACTGCCCTACGCGGTGCTGATCGACGAGCAGGGCAGCGTCGCCAGTCATGGCCTGGTCAACAGCCGTGAGCACCTGGAGAGCCTGCTGGAAGCGCGGCGCCTGGGGCATCCCACGGTCCAGGCGTACAACGCCGCGCAGCAGGAGGCCTGAGCATGACGATCAAATGGTTCGACGAAGCCACCCAACTGCTGACCCGTCGCGTTGCCCGTGGCACCTCGCGCCGAGGCTTTCTCGGTGGCCTGGGCACCTTGCTGGTTGGCGCCGGGGCGACCACGCTGCTGCCGGTGTTCCGCGGCGGTGCCTTCGCCCAGTCCAGCGCCGGGCTGCAGGAGTCCGGCGACCCGAACAGCTGCGAGTACTGGCGTCACTGCGCCATCGACGGCTTTCTCTGCGGCTGTTGCGGCGGCACCTCCAGTAGTTGTCCGCCCGGCACCGTGCGCTCGGACATCACCTGGATCGGCACCTGCCGCAACCCCACCGATGGCAAGGACTACGTGATCTCGTACAACGACTGCTGCGGCAAGAGCAACTGCGGCCGCTGCGTCTGCCAGCGCGACCAGGGCGACACGCCGCTGTACCGACCGCAGAGCTCCAACGACATCAACTGGTGCTCCGGCAGCCAGGCGGACATGCCGTACCACTGCTCGCTGTCGGTGGTGATCGGGGTCAAGGAGTAGGGCATGGCCAGCCGACTGTCCTGGGTGCTGCTGCTGGCGCTGGCGACGCAGGCCTGGGCCACCGAGCCGCGCCAGTTCGACTACATGCTCAGTTGCCAGGGTTGCCACTTGCCCGACGGCAGTGGCAATCCGCAGCGCGGCGTGCCGGCCTTTCCCGGCCAGCTGGGCAAGTTCCTGTGGGTGCCGGGGGGCCGTGAGTACCTGGTGCAGGTGCCCGGCTCGGCCTTGTCGGGGCTGTCGGACGAGGCCCTGGCCGGCGTCCTGAACTGGATGCTGGTGCGTTTCGACGCCAGCCATCTGCCCGCGGATTTCCAGGCCTACAGCGGCGCCGAAGTGCGGCAGTGGCGCCACGCGGTACCTGCCGACG
The DNA here is from genome assembly GCF_032621685.1 of Pseudomonas sp. zfem002. NCBI lineage: Bacteria > Pseudomonadati > Pseudomonadota > Gammaproteobacteria > Pseudomonadales > Pseudomonadaceae > Pseudomonas > Pseudomonas sp. zfem002. The sequence goes on from NZ_JAVYJH010000019.1 coordinate 32,450, forward strand.
TCAACGCCACCCGCGAGCGCCTGCTGAAACGCATCGCCGAACAAGAACAACCACCAGGGAACACCGACCGATGAGACCTCGCCTGTGTGCCGGCCTGCTGGCCCTCACCGCCACCTTCAGCGCGCTCGCCGCGCCGCCACCGCCCCAGGCGGCCACCTGTGTGGCCTGCCACGGCAGCGCGGGCCAGGGTAATCCGGCCCTGGGTGCGCCGCGCCTGGCCGGGCAGCAGGGCGACTACCTGCTGACCCAGCTGCGCGACTTCCAGGCCGGGCGCCGCGGCTACGACCCGCGGGACAGCCATGGCGCGCAGATGCGCGCCATCGCCGCCAACCTGACCGAGGACGATCGCCAGGCCTTTGCGCGCTACTTCGCCGGGCTTGGCGCAGCGACCACGGCGCTGCCTGCCGCCGGCCAGGGGCAGGCGCTGTACCAGGGCACCTGCGCCGCCTGTCATGGCCCCCAGGGGCAGGGCTTCGCGCACCTGAAGACGGCCAACCTGCGGGTGCTCGACCGCGTCTACCTCGAGCGGCAGTTGCAGGCCTTCAGCGAAGGCACGCGCGGCAGTGAACAACACGCCAGCGAACTGGCGATCTGGATGCGCGGCATCGCCTTGCAACTGCATGACGAGCAGCAGCGCAAGGCGTTGCTCGACTACCTCACCGCCCCCTGAACCGCCTACCCATGGTCAACACGCTGCTTTTCAATGGACGGGATTCCCATGCCATCACCTGAGTTTCTCAAAGGCTTGCGCCACGAACTGGCCAACCGTGCTTTCGCCCATGCTGCGGTCACCCGCATGGCCACGCGCGTGGCCGGGCAGCCGGCCTACACCTTCTGGAAAACCTACGCCGACCTCGAGGCGTTCAACCAGCCGCGCTACCAGGCCGCGGCCGAGCACTGGGGGCTGGACACCACCCCGGGTCGGGCGACCCGGGTGAAATCCTGGCTGGTGTCCTCCGTACCGCGGCCCCTGCAGGGGCTGCTGCTGCGCCTGGTCCACCACGAGACCGTGAAGTACCTGGCCTGGCTGCGGACCCTGCGCAGCATCGGCCCGGCGCAGGCCCAGCGCTTTCTCGACTACATGATCGACCAGGAGCAACTGCAAGTGGACATGATGGGCATGGCCCTGAGCGGTCGTTACCGCGATGTGGTGATTCCCGCCGACCAGTTCTTTTTCAAGTACAACGGCGTCAAGCTGCTGGAGCTGCCATGAAGGTATTGATCGTCCATGCTCACAACGAGCCGCAATCCTTCAACAGCGCCATGGCGCGGCTGGCGGTGGAGGTACTGGAGGACGAGGGCCAATCCGGTCATCTTCATGACCGGTGGCCCGTCCAGGGCGCCCTGTGTGCAGGACTGCGGGCGCAACTACCTGTAGCGGATCATGATGGCTGATAGGCACTCAGAACTTCTTGGTGACGAACAGGTTGATGAACCGTGGCTCGCTGTAGGCGTGGTAGTACGTCGGTTCCGTGCCGGAAAAGCGCGTGCGGTAGCCGCCTGACTGCGGCCGTCTCAGGTCGGTCAGGTTCTTGCCTTCCAGGCCGGTGGTGAGGGTGCCGTCCGGTGAGGTCCAGTTGATCGTGCCATTGAAGAAGGTCTGCGACGACACCGCGGTCTGCTCGGTGTTGAGCACGTCGGCATAGCGCTTGGATTCGAAGTTGGCATCCAGGCCAAGGCGCAGCGCACCGGGGATGTCCAGCGGCACCCGGTAGTTGACGCTGGCACTGGCTTGCCAGGTTGGCGCGTACGGGAAGTCCAGCCCTTTGAGGGTGGTCAGGCCTTGTTCGTTGGTGGGCAGGGTGGCGGTGAACTTGTCGTATTCGGTTTCCAGGTAGGCCAGGTTGAAGCCCAGCGTCAGGTTCTCTGTCGGCAAGGCGGAGATTTCCAGCTCTACGCCTTGCGAGTGGGCATCGCCGGCGTTGATCAGGAACGAACCCGCAGTGCCCAGGGCACCGGTGGTGTACGCGCGGACCTGGAATTCTTCGATGTTGTTGCGGTAGACCGCCAGGTTGGTGGTCAGGCGGTTGTTGAACCAGGCCGCCTTGATGCCGACCTCATAGGCTGTCGTCGTCTGCGGGTCGTAGGGCGTAACGGAGCTTTCCAGGCTGGTGGCGCGCAAGTCGAACCCACCGCTCTTGAACCCCTGGGAGTAGCTGACATAGCCCATCAGGTCGGGCGTGAACTTGTATTGCAGGCCGAGCTTGGGGGTGAAGCTGCTGTAGGTTTCCCAGGTGCCATTCACGTCGTAGCGAGCGGCCCCACTGGAGAACAGTGAGGAAAATAGATCCGGATCGAAGTTGCCGGGTAGCGGGTAGATCAGCGGCACGCCTGCTTGCGTGGCACCCAGGTTGTCGAATTTCTTGCGCTCTACGGTATAGCGCGCACCCAGGGTCGTGGAGAGTTGTTCCGTCAGCTCATAGTCGAACTGACTGAAGACCGCCCAGCTCCTGGTGTAGGAGTCGCTGTCCGCCCAGGCTCTGACCCCGACGTTGTTGAGGTTGCTCGATGCGCTCTGGTTCAGCCGGTTGTTGTTGAAGAACTCGTCGAAGTAATACAGGCCCACGACATAGTTCAGACGGTCATAGCTGCCGTTGAGGTTGAACTCCTGCGTCCAGTAGTGCTGGTCGAAGCCTGCGTAGCTGTCGCTCTTGATCGCGGTGACGCCGTCGTTGTCGTAGTAGATCGGGCCCTGCATGCCGCGCCAGGCACTGACCGACTTCAGGGTGATCTCCGGTGAGAAGTCGTAGAAGAAGGTCAGGGAGCCGCCATAGACCTGGGTCTTGTTCAGCGGGCGGGTATCCGACCAGGTTCTGTCCGGGTCCGGGCTGCCCCCGCCGGGCAGGCCATTGGGCTGGTTGTGCGGGGTGTAGTAGGTCTGTGAACTGCGATCCCACATGCCATCGGCACTGAACGAGGCGGACAGCTTGTCGGTAAGAACCGAGTTCAGTTTGGTGCGCAACATGGTCAGGTCGACGTCATTGACGTCCTTGTCCAGCGGAATGCTGTGGGTCCAGCCATCGCGCGTTCTGCGCACGACCGAGAACGAACCGTTGAGCCGCTCGTCATCGAGGATCGGGCCATTGACGCGGGCCTTCAGGTTGAGGTTGTTGTAGCTGCCGTAGGAGGTGCTGACCTCGGCGCTCGGGTCGGAGGTGGCGTCCTTGGTGACGAACTTGATCGCGCCCGCGCTGGAGTTTCGACCATAGAGCGTGCCTTGCGGCCCTCGCAGGACCTCGACCCTTTCCAGGTCGGGTGTGTCGTAGATGGAACCCACTGTTCGCGCGAGGTAGACATCGTCCACATAGACGGCCACGGTCGGCTCGGGGTAGGTGTCGATTTCGCCGACGCCGCGAATGGAATATTGCTGGGTGGTGTAGGAGGTGGAGCGCTTGGGCGCTACCAGGCCGGGAACTTTGCCGGAGAGATCGCGGAAGGTGGAAATCGACTGTTGGGCAATGTCATCGGCGGTGAAGGCGGTGACCGCGACGGGCGTTTCCTGCAGCGGTTGGGAGCGTTTCTGTGCAGTAACCACAACGTCACTCAGCCGGGGCTCGCTGCTGGAGGGGGCTTGCGTGCTGGCTGCGCCCTCCTGGTATTCATCCGCCTTTTTGTTTTTCTGTACGACATCGGCATAAGCGGGGGGCAGCATCATACCGAATGCGCCCAGGCCGATACTTACGGCAAGTTTCGACTTCTTCATTAGTGGTCTCGCTGGTCTTTGAATGTTTTTTCATAGGTATGGTCCAGCTGTTATCAGGTCCCTGCTGGCCAGATTAATGACTAATCAGCGAGCGGTGAAATACTGTTTTATGATGTTTATATTTTATAAAGTCATATCAAATATATTAGTAAATTGCATTTAATGATGTTGGGTATCCTGCTGTGTCCTCGGGTCGATACAGCGGTAGGACAAATCGACCAGCAGGTTGATCAGAACGTAGAGTGAGGCGATCAGCAGGACGGCGCCCTGGATCACCGGAATGTCCTTCTGGCCTACGGCTTCTATGACTGTGCGACCCAATCCCTGCCTGGCGAAGAGTATTTCGATCACCACGGTGCCCGACAGCAGTGTGCCCAGCAGCACGCCGAACAGGGTCACGACGGGCAATAGCGAGTTCTTCAGGGCATGCTTGAGGTAGATGTTCAGCAGGCCGCTGCCCTTGGCTTTCAGCGTCAGGACGTAGGGTTCGTTGAGGGTGTCGAGCATGCTGCTGCGTACCAGGCGGATAAGCGTGCCGGAGGCGATCAGTCCCAATGCCAGCGCGGGCAGGATCTGACTGCTGAAGCCCGTGTTGCCCACGGAGGGAAGCCATTGCAGCCTGACGGAAAACAGCAGGATGAGCAGCGTGCCCAGCCAGAAGGATGGCATGGATGCCAGTACCAGGGCGGTCCACTGGATGCCGCTGTCCAGCAGGCTTTTGTGGCAGATGGCGGAAAGACTGCCCAAGGCAATGCCCGCCAGCAAGGCAACCAGGGCCGCGAGGAGGGCCAGCTCCAGCGTAGGGACCATCTGTTCCAGCAATCGGTCGAGCACGGGGGTGTTGGTGATGAACGACGTCCCCAGATCGCCAGTCAGCAGTTTGCCCAGGTAGGAGGCGTACTGCTGGAGTATGGGCCTGTTGGTACCGAGCTGTTCCTGGATGGCGTGGATGGTTTCCTGACTGGCGTTTTCTCCCGCAACGATCTCGGCGGGGTCACCTGGCAGCCAGAACAGGATGAAGAAGACCAGGGTGATCGTGCCGAGGATGACGCCCAGGGAATGGATAAGCCGATTCAGCATGTACATGTTCGGTCTCGCTGACGAGGCGGGCACGCTTCGACCACCGTGTCGAAGCGTGCCTGCGGACTATCGGGAGTCAAGGCTGGGCAATGCGTGCCGCCTGGAAGAGCGGAAAACCGCCCTGATCCAGCACGATGCCACTCACCCTGCTCGAGTGGGCGAGCGTGTAGGGCAGGACATAGATGGGCACGGAGTAGGTTTTGCCGATGATGCGTTCCTGGATCTTCTTGTAGCGCTCGCGGCGCTGGCCCTTGTCGGTTTCCTGGCTGGCCTGGGTCAGCCAGGCGGAGAGGGTGTCGTCGGCCAGGGTGATGATGCGGATGCCGCCCGCTCTCCTGTCGCGGTAGATGCTTCTCAGCACATCGGGGTCGGAGGTGAACTGGCTGCCGTTGGAGATGTTCCACTCACCCTTGGCGATCTTCTCGAAGTTGAAGCCCAGCACCGAGTCGATGACGACATCGATGCCGACTTTCTTCAGGTGGTTCTTCACCATGGTAATGACGTCGAGGCGCTTTTCCCGGTTGCCCTCGAAGTGCACGAACACCAGGCGAAGCTTTTCGCCATTGCGTGTCCGGATGCCATCCTGGCCGAGGATCCAGCCTTGCCCGTCGAGCAGTTTCCTGGCTTGGTCCGGGTCGTACTTCCAGCTGTTCTCCAGGCTCGCGTCATAGCCGGGCAGCGAGGGCGAAAGCGGCGACCAGGCTCTCTTGAAACGTCCGAGGTAGAGCGTCTTGACGATCGAATCGACGTCGATGGCCAGGCGTACGGCAGTGCGCACATTTTCATCATCCAGCGGCGCGCGCAGGGTGTTGAAGTACAGGGAGAAGTTGTGGTTCAGCAGTTCCTTCTGCTGCACGACGAAGTGGTTGTCGGCGGCGAGTTCGATGAGGTTCTGCGGCGGTACGATGTCCACGGCGTCGACCTGGCCGCTTTTCAGGGCAGCAATGCGCGTGGTTTCGTCCGGCAGGTTTTTCAGGATGAGGCGATCGATGACCGGCGCTGCATTGTCTGGAAACAAGGCGGATGCCCAGGCGTACTGCGGATTGCGCTCCAGGTTGATCTGCGTGCCGTGACTGAGGCTCTTGAACAGGAAGGGGCCGCTGCCCACCGGGTTCGAGGCGAACTCCTTGCCGTACTTCGCGACCGCCGCTGGAGAGACGATGCCAAAGGTGGATTTGGACAGTTTGTTCAGCAGTGCCGCATCAGGGCGTTTGAGAAAAAGCCTGACCGTGAGCGGGTCGACGACCTCTGCTTTTTCATAGGCGTCGAAGTCCTGGTAGGTGGCGAACGAGGCGGGCTCGGCCATGCGCTCGAAGTTGAACTTCACGGCGGCGGCGTCCAGGACTGTACCGTCATGAAAGGTGACGCCTTCCTTCAAATGGAAGGTATAGGTCCTGTTATCGGCGGAGACTTCCCAGGAGCGCGCCAGCCAAGGGCCTGTTTCGTCGTTCGGCAGCAGGACGACCAGGCTGTCGAATATTTGTCTCAGCATCCGGTTGTGGGGGGCGAAGGCGATCAGGTGCGGGTCGAGCTGGAACTGGGTCTGTGCGCCGCCATCGATGCCGAAGACCACCTGCCTGGCGGCGCTTGTGGCAGGTTTGGATTCGTCCGGGTTGCCGCAGCCGACAAGAATGCCGGCGAGGAGGGGGGCCAGCCAGAACTTCATGTTGGAACGCATGGGGTTTTCCTTATGACTACAGCGGGAAGTGACAGGCTGCCCAACGATCGCTGGCGATCAGGCGAAGCTCGGGTGCTTCGCGTGTGCACTGCACGGTCGCCGCCGGACAGCGGGTGTGAAACACGCAGCCGTCCGGCAGGTGGGTGGGCGATGGAATTTCCCCGCTGAGCAGGAGGTCGGAAGGCCCGGCAGCCTGCCCCGGGTTGGTGCTCGCCAGGGCGCGGGTGTAGTGATGCGCCGGATGGCTGAACAGCTTGGTCGAGGGGGCGATTTCGACCAGCTTGCCGAGGTACATGACGCCGATACGGTCGCAGAGGTGGCGCACCACATTCAGCCCGTGGCCGATGAACAGATAGGACAGACCATATTTTTCCCTCAGGCTGATCAGCAGGTTGACGATCTGCTTCTGCACGGAAACGTCGAGGGCCGACACCGCTTCGTCGGCCAGGATGAATTGCGGATTCAGGGCAATGGCCCGGGCAATGCTGATGCGCTGACGCTGCCCGCCTGAGAATGAGCGCGGGTAGCGATGCAGGGCGTCAGGACTCAGGCCGACCTCCTGCAACAGCTCCTGAACGCGCTCCGAGAGTTCGCCGTTGTGCAGTTTGTGGTGCAGTTTCAGCGGCTCGCCAATGATGTCGCGGACCGTCCATTTCCAGTTCATCGCGTCGTAGGGATTCTGGAAGACGATCTGGGCGTTCCTGCGAAACGCCATCTGCTGTTCCCTGTCGGCCAGGGCGATGTCCTGGCCCTTGAACAGGATCTGTCCTGCTGTCGGTTTTTCCAGGCCGGTCAGCAAGCGGCCCAGCGTCGACTTGCCGCTGCCGGATTCGCCAATCAGGCCGAAGCTTTCGCCGTGCCGGATGGAGAAGGAAATGTCGTTGACGGCCTTGATCGGCTTGCCACGCGAATGCCTGGAATGAAACCACCTGGACACATTGCTGACGCTGAACAGTGCCTGGCTGTCGGTGTCCGGCGAGGGCGGCGCGACTGCGGGGCGAGCGCTCACTGTATCGCCGAGCGCGCGGCCGACGGCACTGTCCATTGGAATCAGTGCGCCCAGCAGCTTCTGGGTGTAGGGGTGCTGAGGCGTGTGGTAGAGGCGGCCGGTGTCGTCTCGTTCGACCACCTCGCCCTGGTACATCACCAGGGTGGCATCGCTGATCTGCGCCGCGACTTCCAGGTCATGGGTGATGAACAGGATGGACATCTGCCGTTGCTGCTTGATCTCGGCGAGCAGCTCGAGAATCTGCGCCTGGATGGTGACGTCCAGCGCGGTGGTTGGCTCGTCGGCGATCAGCAGCAGGGGATCGCAGGACAGCGCCATGGCAATCATGGCGCGCTGCAGCATGCCGCCGGAGAGTTCGTGGGGGTACTGGTCGAGACGCAGGTCGATGTCCGACATGCGCACATCCGCCAGCAGTTTGCGGGTTTTCTCCAGCGCGGCGTGGCGGCTCAGTCCATCGTGCTTGCGGATGACTTCCGTGATCTGGCTGCCGATCGTGTAGACCGGGTCGAAGGCCTTCATCGGCTCCTGGAAGATCATGGCGATCTGCTTGCCGCGCAGGGGGCGCATGTCCCGCTCGCTGAGCGCGAGAAGCGCCTGGCCGTTGAACGAAATATTGCCACTGATGGAGAACAGCCGAGGGTCGAGCAGACGCATCAGGGCCTGCGCTGTCAGGCTCTTGCCGCTTCCGGACTCGCCCACGATGCACAGTGTCTGGTTGTGCCGCAGGCTGAAGGACACGCCCTTGACCAGCGTTGTCGACAGGCCTTTCTGGCCTACGGCGATGTGCAGGTCGGTGACTTCCAGCAGTGGCGGTTGATCGGGTTGGGATTGGACGATAGTCATGGCGCTACTCAATGCGAGCGTTGCTTCAGGTCGATACGGTGTTTGAGGCGTTCTCCGACAAGGTTGATCGCGATGACCAACAGGGTGATGGCCAGGCCGGGGAAGATGCAGATCCACCAGGCAACACTCAGGTAGCTGCGGCCTTGTGCCAAGGTGTAGCCCCAGTCGGGGAGTTCCTCGATGGCACCCAGGCCGAGAAAGCTCAGCCCCGCTCCCGCCAGAATGGCGGTGCCGATACCGATGGTGGACTTGACCAGCAGTGGCGAAAGGCAGTGCGGGAACACGTGCCGGACGATGATCCAGGCCGTCGATGCGCCCATGGAGCGGGACGCTTCGACAAATGCGCGGTGGCGCACCGCAAGCACCGCGCTGCGCATGACGCGCACGTAGGCGGGAACGATCATCAGGCTGATCGCAAGGATGACGTTGGTGAAACTGGAGCCCAGTGCCGTGGCGATGATGATGGCGAGAAGAATGTCAGGCACCGACAGCCAGACATCGATCAGACGCATGATGAGGCGATCCAGCCGACCACCGCGAAAGCCCGCGAGCATCCCCAGGAACACACCGATGCTGCCGCCGATGAGTACGGCGCATATCCCCAGGATCAGCGATTGCCTGGCGCCATGGACGACCAGCGAGAAGACGTCCCGGCCATATTGGTCTGTGCCGAACAGGTGGGCCGCGCCTGGTGCGGCGAGAATCGCGTCCTGATCCATGTGCCGCGGATCGTGGCTGGCGAGCTGCTCTGGCAGGACTGCGCAGAGCAGCGCGGTGAGGATGAAGAGCAGGGGCAGCAGTCCGAGGACCTGGCCCAGGTAGGCAAGGCGTTGCCTGGCCAGGCCCGCGAGCTTGTGCAGACTGGATGGGGTGGGCGTGGGTGCCGGCACCGTCCGCTGTGCGGTCGGGGAAGGGCTGGAGGCGCTCGACGTGCGCCGCGTGACAGGCGTGCCTGGGCGATGGTCATGTGCCTTTACGGCAAGGTCACCCGGACTCTCGTACCCTCCGGGGCTGCGGGCAGGCGTAACGGCATGCTGCGTCATGGGGCTCTCATCAATGGGTTCTAGAGGTGGCGGTCTGCCGACTCGCTGACTAGAGCGCCCCAGGTAGATGAGGTGGCTTGGGTTTAACAGTATGGGTATAAGTTGTTGCCGTAAAATTCTTTTTGGTTATATGTTAATTATGAAAATACAGAATTTATATTTAAATAATTATGCGTGATATGAATTTTAAAGCGATGCATCGGACTGTGCTCGATCGCTGCCTTTGCTGAGGTGATGGCAGGTGCTGGAGGCATTCGGTCGGGCTGCGAGAACTTAAACGCCTGCTCCAAGTCTCATCGGCACTTTAGCTCCCCCCTCGTGCCTCTGGAGGCGAATACAAATGAGAAAACCCCTGGTTGCTGTCGTTGCTTGTGCATTGGCGCTCGGGATAACGGCATGGGTGCCCGCTGATATCTCGCCGATTGCTTCCGCCCATGCCAAAGGTGGTGGTGGCGGAGGTGGACACGGCGGTGGCAACGGCGGTGGGCATGCGGGTGGCATGGGCGGACATGGTGGAAATAGCAAGGGCTCTGCCAGTGATCACGCTGGAAAGGCGACGCGCGATCATGGCGCAAGCGGCAATCATTACGGTAGTTCGCGCAACAGCGACAACGGCCATGGGACCACCACCTCGGGTGTCGCTCGCGCCAAAGACACTCGCGGTTTGGCCAAGTCCACGGCCATCTCCCGAACCACGCCAGGCGATCACAATTCAAAAGGCCTGAGCAACGCTGTCGGATCCTCTTCGAAAAATGATCGATGATTCGACTGCTTCGCTGTGGTAACGACCCCGGCGTTCACGAAAGCCCAGCTCATGCTGGGCTTTTTTGTACCCGCAATAGCATGGAATTGACACGTGTGAGGCTGCGCCGCGTAGTGCCGCTTACGGAGGGGCGCAGCAGGAGCGACTGAATTGTCTGATGTTGGGTAAGTAAAAATGGCTGTTGAACACTGATTGAATGACATGAGCATTTATCCGTCCAGAACGATTGGTCATATCTTGCGCTTCATGATCTCAGCTTCGATTTGTTTGATTGCGTTGCTCTCTGTTGCCGTGGCAAGCGCTTCAGTGGTTGTGAGTATCTTGTTGGAGATTCGCCTCAAAATTAATGGACCTTGACTACCTTCTTTGCGTGTCAGCCCTTCAGGGCTATGGATCGATACCGATCTGTTTGTAAAGTAATTTCCGACAAGTTTGTTTTCGTTGCTCAGATAGAGCAAGTTATATGACCCCTTGAAGTTTGGCTGCTCCTTGCCCAGGCCAATGTGCTCGTACAGGATACACAGATCGGATCTTTCCGCGGTGTTGTCCTTGAGCGCCGCCACGATCGACTCATTGTAACCAAGCCTCTTGTCGAGATCCCAAGGCTCTGCTGAAGCGTTCTTGAAGAAGGCATCTTCATGAATGTATATTTCAGACCAGTTTTGCTCGATAGTAACGATCGCCAGATGGGGCCAGTCTCTTTGGTAATTAGGCAAGGTGCAGCCCATCCAGGTGCCTCCAAGGTCAGGTATGTCATTGCCAACGAATACCCAGGCTTTTTTATCATAAATCCAATAGATGCCCAGGAATACCAGAGAGTAGAGGCCGATAATATAAATGGCATCCAGACCCGCTATCTCCAGCAGTCTTGGGATGATGTATGAAATGGCCGCTGTAATTCCGTAGGCTATTGCGGCGATGCACGACAATACTTTCAATCTATTTCTTGCGTCGGTCGAGTAGGCGTGCAGTTTGCTCATTTACACGTCCCTTTGTGGGCCTGCAGGGTTATTGGCGACATTGGAGAGTGTAGCAACGTGTCTGGCAGTATCGTCGCCTTGCAGGGCTTGCACAGCAGGAGCCTGTTGAAGGGGGCCAGGATTTGATTTTTCCGGCGCTCAAGGCGCTTTGATATCATTCTCTCCCCAGCGAAAAAGCCCTGGCTTTCCAGCGTGTCCACACCCCGTGCCACGCGCCAGCGTCGGACTACAGGAGTAGCGCGTGAAGATCGGTGTTGATTTCGGGACGAGTTTCTCCAGTGCCGCGGTTTGCATGAATGGCAAGGTCCAGTACATCACCTTCGGCCAGGAGCGGCAGTTTCGCACCGCGGTGTTCTTCCCCGATCGGCGCGTGGATGAGTCGCTGTTCAGCCTCACTGCCGAGCACGAACGCGAGATCGACAACGCGATCCGGGCACGCAAGAGCCGCTACTCCCAACAGCTTGCCGATTATGAGAAGCGGCTTGCCGCGGTGCTCGGCGAGGAGCGGAAAAGGGCGCGCGAGGGCGATCCGTATTCGCCGCAGGAGAAGGAAAAGCGGCGTTCGACCCTGATCAAGCCGCGGCGCTTCGCCGACGAAGAGATGTATCGGATGGAGTTCAATGCGATCCTCCGGCGCTGGCGCGAACAGCAAAGCGAAAGCATCGCCCAGGAAGGGCTGCACGTCAGGCAGGCCACGGGGGTGTTCGGCGAGGATGCCATCGATGCGCTGTACAACAATGAACCCGGCACGATATTCCAGTCGCCCAAGTCCATGCTGGGCTTCAAGCTGGAGCCGCGTTATCTCGATGTCGTGACCGGTGTGGTGGCCCAGGTCCTGGCGCATATCCGCCAGGCCGCCGAACAGCAGCTGGGCACTGACGTTCGCGCGGTGGTGCTCGGGCGGCCTGTCGAGTTTCGCGGTATCGGGGCCAGCGTCGATCACCTGGCCCCGCAACGTCTGCTGGAGCAGGCAGCGAAGGATGCGGGCTTTACCGAGGTCGAGTTTCTCGAGGAGCCCTGTGCCGCCGCCTTGGCGTATCACGTGAACGAGCCGGTCGCACACGAGGCGCTGATCATCGATATCGGTGGCGGTACCACCGATGTCGCCTATGCCACGGTCGGTGGCAACGCCGCCAAGCCGGTGATCCACCGCGTCTGGGGCAAAGGGCTCGGTGGCACGGACGTGGATGTCGAGCTGTCCATGCGCGTGGCCATGCCGTTGTTCGGCCATGGGCATGAGCACGGGCTGGCGCAGTATGCCTACCGCAGTGCGGCGAAGGTGGCCGAGTTGAGCCGGCAGCAGGAGTTTCTCAAGACCTGCATCAAGCGCGTGGTCGAACCCTTCAGGACACGCCTGGAAGCACTGCGCCTGAAGGGCAGGACCGTCAGGCTCAACCGGGATGTCGAGCAGCTCAAGATCGAACTGAGTGACGACAGCACCGCTGGCCTCTCGCTGGACTTCATTGAACCGGACCTGGCGGCGCATGTTGACGACGTTGCGCTGACGGCAAGCGCGCGGGGTTTCCTGGACAAGCTTGGGCAACTGCTGGAACAGGTGCGCAGCGACCTGCCGGAGGCCAATCCGGTCATCTTCATGACCGGTGGCATGTCCCGGGCGCCCTATGTGCAGGACTGCGTGCGCCAGCACTTCGGTCTGTCGCGGATCGTGGCGGGCGATGCCTCGTTTGGCGTCGTGAGCGGGCTTGCGCAGTTTGCCCGGCCCGTCGAAACCGCAGCCCCCGCGCAGGAAGAACAGCGCATGACCCGCTTGCGCGAGCGCTATGCGCGGGTCATGGCGCACGCTGACGAGTCGGCGGCCCTCTACCGCACGAAAGTGGATGACTTCGAGGGTCAACTGCAGGTGCAGAAGCGCATTTTTGCCGGCACCGATATCGCCCGATACCTGGAGCTTCTCGAACAGCAGGTGAGCACCACCTATGAGGCCAACCAGCTGGCGGGCTGGCTGCCGCAAGGCGACAGGTTCACCGAGATCGAGTATTTCGAAGCGCTGGTGCGCCAGGACAGTGGCGCCCGGCGCTTCAAGTCGATGGCCGATGTGCCCGGGTTCCTCCGTCATGAGTTCGAGGATTGGGACGAGGAGGCCTTCCGCGCTTATGCCAAAGACCTTCGCCAGGAATATCGGAATGTCTGCGGCTGGGTGTTCGAGGCGCAGGAAACCATGGACGAGGAGCGGGGCTTCGAGGATTTCTTCGAGGAGCTCGGCGCCTGGCCCGATGGCGTGGAGGCGCTGAGGCGTTACAACGACCAGGCGCTCGCGCTGTTCGACAACCTCCAGGAAGGCTTGCAGCGCTGCCAGAAGGCCGGCCTTGATCTGCTGCAGATGGCTGACTATCGCCGCGAGGACTACGACCCTACCTTGATGCAGGAGCTGCTGGATTGCTGAGGTACTGCTCGCCGCTATCAACCGCCCGTTGCATAAATTCCACCGCCAAGGATCCAGGTATGCCGTCCACCCCCCGCCACAGTGGCCTCGACCACAGCGACAATCTCTTCATGAGCCTGGCACTGGCTCAGGGCAGGCAGGCACTGCCGGCGTGTTTGCCCAACCCTCCGGTGGGTTGCGTCATCGTTCGCGAAGGGCGCGTGGTGGCCAGCGGGTTCACCCAGGCGCCCGGACAGCATCACGCCGAGGCAATGGCGCTTTCGCAGCTGGAAGGCGGCCTCGATGAGCTGACGGCCTATGTGACCCTCGAACCCTGTTCATTTGCCGGCCGGACGCCTTCATGTGCACGGGCATTGGTGAGCGCGGGAATTGCGCGAGTGCATGTGGCAATGCTCGATCCCGATCCTCGAAACGCTGGCGCAGGTATCGAGATCCTGCGTCAGGCCGGGATCGAAGTGACGCTGGGGCTGCTCCAGGATGAAGCCCGGCGCGACCTGCAGCCGTATCTCCTTGAGGGCGCCTGAGTAGCCGCTGGCGCGTCTGGTTTCATGGCTGTCGGGGAATTGCATCAAGGGCGCTGCACCTATCACGGCGAGCACTTGCGCCAGCCCTCGAATCCATCCAGCAGCACCGCCAGGCCCGAATCGAACGTCGAGCCGCTGTCGATGGTGACGAAGTCCGCTGCAAGGAACTCGGCCCCCGGATAATGCTGTGCAGACTTCATCAGGTAGCTGCCAATGAAACCGCTATGGGCATGGGGCGCCTGATGGTTTTCCTTTTCTGCCGCGATCACCGAGACGAACAGCAGCAACAGGTGATAAGCCATGGCCGCGAAGGGCTGGGGCAGTGCGGCCGCCTTGAGGATCTGGCCGATATGGTCGAAATACGCCAGGCCATAGTCGATCTCGCCAGGCTGCACGCGCTGGAACAGGCGAAACTTGTTTTCGGTCAGGATGTAGGTGGCCAGCCCGGGCCAGCACTCGAGGGTCGCGAGTGACGAGCGAGCGAAGGCCTCGATGTCGGTGCGCCATTCGCCGGTGAGGGCGGGCAGCCGCTGCACGCGGTCCTTGAACGCCGCGTTGATCACCGCGCTGATCAGCTCGTCACGGCTGCCCAGGTGGTAATGCACCATGCCCGCCGCGACACCCAGCTCCTTGCCGATGCGCACCATGCTCACTTCCGTCAGGGACTCGTTGCGGGCGATGCCGATGGCGCAGGCGATCATCGCGTCTCGCGAGACATCCTGATCGCCCTTGGGCCGACGGCCCGAGCGTTTGCGCGGTGCCGCCTTGGCGGCTTCGGAGGTGGTGGAGCTTTCAGACATCCAGGCGTACCTTGGGTTTAATTGACAGGCTCTCAGATTAGCATCGTGCTCGCCCACGGGGCAAATTGAGGGGCTGTCAATTCACCCTGCGTGCGATTTCATGGAGCCGGAGGACATTTCGCTTTTTATTAATTGACATGGTCTCAATTGTTGTTCTAGCCTAGCCCCAAGGTTAATTGAGCGTGTCTCAATTATCGCTTCCAAATGTCCCTTGAGGTCTGGCAGGAGGGCCCGTCGTGGCTAATTCGAACAACAAGAAAGTGGCAGTCACCGCAGGGCTGCGGGGTGCATCCTGGCGCCCGGAACGCATGCTCGAGCCCTTCAGCTCGACGCCTTGCCCCTTGCTTACCGAGGATGGCCAGGGTGCCCTGGGCGTGCTGTTCTCCCGCGGTGGGGAGCGCAAGGTGGTGTTCATCATGCATCCCCGCGAGCTGGTGGTTACCCATTACCTGGTCCCGGATGTACTGGATGCCGGCTGGGCGTGCTGGGTGCAGGGCGCGCGTTCGATCGGCAACGACCTGCGCCTGGAACACGAGTTCGCGCTCTACGACGTTGCCGCCGGTATGCGCAGGTTGCGGGAAATGGGCTTCGAGACCATCGTCCAGCTCGGCAACTCGGGCGGGGCGGGGCTGTTCGCCTTCTACAACCAGCAGGCGCTGTGCGCGCCGCAGCAGCGCATCACCCACACGCCGGCAGGCCGTGCTACCCGCTTCGACAGCGCGGACCTTGTGCCCGCCGATGGCATCGCCCTGGTGTCGCCGCACCCTGGCCAGGGTGTCCTGCTGATGAATGCACTGGATCCCTCGGTCGACGACGAGGCCGACCCGTTCTCGACCCAGGCGGAACTCGATCCGTTCAGCGAGGCCAATGGCTTCCGTCTGCCGCCTGACTCCTCCCGCTACAGCGCCAGCTTCATCGAGCGCTACCGGGCCGCGCAGCGCCGGCGCGTGGCACGTATCGATGCCTATGCCCGGCACCTGGTCGAGCAGCGCCAGGCGGCGCGGCAGCGCCTCAAGTCGGGTGGCAGCCGTGCGGACAAGGCGCTGGCCAGCCATGGGCCGATCTTCCAGGTCTGGCGCACCGATGCCGACCTGCGTTGCTGGGACACCTCGCTCGACCCGTCCGACCGCTACGTCGGTTCGCTCTGGGGCAGCGACCCGTTCATTTCCAACCTGGGCAGCGTCGGCTTCGGGCGTACGGTCACGCCGGAGTCGTGGCTGTCGACCTGGTCCGGCCTGTCCTCGAACGCCTCCATGGCCAGGTGCGCGGGTGCCATCGAGCAGCCCACGCTGTTGATCGAGTACACCGGCGACAACTGCGTGTTCCCGGCAGACGCGGATGCCATCTACGAGGCGATTCCGGCCACCCGCAAGGAGCGCTATCGCGCCCGGGGCAACCATCACGGCCAGGCCCTCGACGAGGGCGAGGTGAGCGGGCAGCTCATCGCCGGTGAACACCTCGGCCGCTGGCTTCAAGACACCTTCTAACGACCCAGAGCGTGCAGTCATGACAATTACAACAACTCAAGCCTCTTCCTCTTCTGCTTCCCCCGCTGTCGGCGAGCCGTTGCGCCATGTCGCCGCGCCTATTGCAGGCGTGGTCTACCCCAGGCAGAGCGAACTCGATCGCTACCTGGACGAGGGTGTGCTGGGCTTCGAAACCCTGCCTGACGGCCTGCGTGCGATCGTCCGCCAGTACCCTGACAACGTAGCCCTGCTGGGCCCCGGCCTGCGCATCACCTACCGCGAGCTGGAAGAGCGCTCCACCCGCCTGGCGGGCGCGTTCCTGCGCCAGGGCCTGCAACCGCTGGATGCCGTGGTGTTCCAGTTGCGCGACAGCGAACAGCTGATCATTGCCTTCTTCGCCTGCCTCAAGGCCGGGCTGATCCCGATCTGCACCCTGGCGGCGCACCGCGAGCGCGAAATCGGCTACCTGGCCAACCTCGCCGAGGCCCGGCTGCACATCGTTCAGGGCGACGATCCGAAGTTCGACAGCATCGGCTTTGCCCGCAAGATCCAGGAAACCACGCCATCGCTGCGGCTGATCATGCAGGTCCGCGGCCCGGCCGAGGAGGGGGTGCTGCACCAGGACGCCCTGGTCGACAGCCTCGACCTGGCGCAGGCCGAGGCGCTGCTGCAGGACGTGCATCTGGATCCGTTCCAGGTCGCGGTCTACCAGTTGTCCGGCGGCACCACCGGGGTGCCGAAGATCATTCCGCGCTTCCACAACGAATACCTCTACAACATGCGCGCCGTCGCCCGCTGGCTGGACTACCGGTCCGACGACGTGCTGTTCATGCCGCAGCCGATGGTGCACAACCTCAACATGGGCTGCTGCTTCGGGCCCTTCCTGATGACCGGTGGCACGGTCACCGTGACCCCCGATCTGCAGCCCGACACCCTGATCTCGCTGATCGCCTCGACCCGGCCGACCTGGCTGATGCTCGGCGGCCCGATCATCGCCCGCCTCGAATCGGCGATCCAGGATGGCCGGGTCGACCTGGCCAATGCCCGCGGCGTGCTGGTCGCCAACAGCGCCGCCAAGTTGCAGAAGCTCCTGGGCGTACGCACCCACAACGTCTTCGGCATCACCGAGGGGGTGATCATGTTCGGCCACAAGGACGATCCCGCCGAGGCCCATGACACCACCAACGGCAGGCCGGTGTCAGTCTGGGACGATATCCGCATCCTGGTGCCGGGCACCGAACAGGACGCCGCGCCCGGCGAGATCGGCGAGCCGGCGTTCAAGGGGCCGTACACCATCCATGGCTATTTCCGGGCCGAGGAGCGCAACCGCGAGACCTTCACCCGCGACGGCTACTACCGCTCAGGCGACCTGATGTACACCCGGCTGATCGACGGCAAGACCTACTACGTCTTCTGCGGTCGCCTGAAGGACCTGGTCAGCCGCGGTGGCGAAAAGATCAATTGCGAGGAAGTCGAACTGGCGATCGCCGGGCACCCGGCCGTGGCTGCCGTGGCGGCCGTGGGCTATCCGTGCCCGGTGTTCGACGAGCGCCTGTGCGCCGCGCTGGTCCTGCGCGATGGCTTTGCCGCGCCCAGCGTCGCCGAACTGGGTGCCTACCTGGAGAACTACGGCCTGGCCAAGTTCAAGTGGCCGGAGCGCATCGAGGTGCTCGAGGTATTCCCGCTGACCGCTTCCGGCAAGCTCAGCAAGGAAAAACTGCGCGAGCAGGTCAAGGCCAATGTCGAGCGTGAACAGGCAGGCAAGTGAACTCAACACCGTTCAAAGGAGCACTTCACATGGTAAAGCAGCCCGTTCTCAAGGGTGTCCATCATAGCGCCAGGCCTACCTGGAAACTGCGCGAGACGGTGGAATTCTACCGCGACAAACTCGGCCTGCCGCTCGTCCACGCGATCTCGGCGCGCGGCTGGGGACCGTCCAACCATCCGGACTTCCTGCACTTTTTCTTCGACAGCGGCAACCACAGCACCATTGCCTTCTTCTACTACATCAACACCGAGCAGCCGGACTACACCCGGCCGGTGGCCGACTACCGCTTCGAGGCGACCCATACGGCCTGGCGCGTCGACAACCGCGAGGAGTTGCTGGCGTGGCGTGATCGCCTGGAAAGCCAGGGCATCCCGCTGATCTTCCAGATCCGTCACGAACTCATCGAGTCGATCTACTTCAACGACCCGAATGGCTACTACCTGGAAATCACCATTCAGGAACGGCCAATGGACGCCCTGGACGCCGAGGATGCCAGCCGCACCCTCGAGGCGGCCATGGCCCTGGAGGATGGCCTGGAGGTTGGGCGCAGCGCCTTCACCAGCATCGACCAGGTCTGGAAAGCCAAGGCCCTGGGGATCGATCCCCAGGCCAGCGAGGCCCTTGCGCTGTATGTCCTCGATGCACCGGAGTTCTCGCCGCTGGTCGAGGCGGCCGGGCAGGCCCCGGGCGTGCAGCGGGAAAAACTCGGCAACGGCTACTGGAAGATCACTGCCGAAGACGCGCTGGTCTTCGAGCGCAAGCAACTGGGCTTCGTGCCGGCCTTGTGGAACGCCGCGCTGACTGGCGGCTTCGTTGGCCAGGTGAGCGAGTTCGACCGTTATCGGCTGCGGATCAGCCGGGGAGAGCAAGCATGAAAATCGCGATTGTCGGTGGTGGCCCGTCGGGCCTGTACCTGGGCCTGCTGCTCAAGCGTGGCGCGCCTGAATGGCAGGTGGAAGTCATCGAGCAGAATGCCGCCGATGCCACCTTCGGTTTCGGAGTAGTGTTGGCCGACAGCGGCTTGCAACAGCTGCGCGACGCCGACCAGGCCTCCTATGACGCGCTCTGTGCCGCCACCCGGCAGCATGAGCACCAGGTCATCGTGCAGGCGGAAACGCCTATCGATATCCGCTTGCCGGTAAAGGGCGGGGCGATCCCCCGGCTGACGCTGCTGCAGATTCTCGAGCGCCAGGCTGAGGCGGCCGGCGTGGTGGTGCATTACCGCCAGCGCATCGAGGGGCTGGCGGACCTGGCCCGCTTCGGCCTGGACGATGCCGATGTGGTGGTCGGCGCCGATGGCATCAACTCGGTGGTCCGGCGCGCCTTCGAGGAGGGCTTCGGCACCACCAGCCGCACCCTGGGCAACCATTTCGCCTGGTACGGCACGCCGAAGGTGTTCGACGCCTCGGCACTGGTGTTCCGCCAATACCAGGGCGGGCATTTCGTGGCCCATTACTACGCCTACAGCGATGAAATGAGCACCTTCGTCGCCGAGTGCGACGATGCCACCTGGCAACGCCTGGACCTGGGCAGCCTGAGCGATGCCCAGCGCCAGGTGCTGATGGAGAAGATCTTCGCCCCGGAACTGGAGGGCGCGCCGCTGCTGGATGGCAACGCCCGCGTGGTCTGGCGTCAGTTCCCGGTAATCCGCAATGCGCACTGGACCCACGGCCGCCATGTGCTGGTGGGCGATGCCCTGGCCAGTGCGCACTTTTCCATCGGCTCCGGCACGCGGATCGCCATGAACGACTCCATCGCCCTGGCCAAGGCCCTGCTCGGTTGCGCCGGCGATGCCGCGGCGGGGCTGGCGGCCTACGAGCGCAACCACAAGCCCGGCAAGCAGAAGCTCATCCGCGCCTCGGAACGCTCCTACCTCTGGTACGAGGAGATGGCGCGCTGGATGGACAGCTACAGCGCGGAGCAATTCGTCTACCAGTTCATGACCCGCACTGGCCGTGTCGATGACGAGCGCCTGCGCCGCGAGTACCCGGAGCTGATGGCGCGCCTGGGCAATGTGGGGAGCCCGGCATGAACGAGAGCGCGGAAATCGTCGTCGCACACCAGCCGTTCACGGTGCGGCGCACGGTGCGCTGGATCGATTGCGACCCCGCCGGGGTCGCCTTCACCGGGCGCTTCAGCGAGTACCTGATCGGTGCCGTCATGCACTTCTACCGGTATATCGGCTGGGGGCCGGGAGCCCAGGGGGAGGGCCGTGTCGGCCTGCCCTGCAAGCACATGGCGCTGACCTTTCATGTGAGCCTGGCGCCGGATGCCGTGGTCGACATCAGGATCCGCGTGGGTGCCATACGCGAGCGCAGCTTCGACCTGCTGGCCCATGCCTACCTGCCTGACGGGCGGCTGGCGTTCGAAGGGGTGTTCGCTCCGATCTGCATCGAGCCGCAGGCGCGCAGTGCGGTGCCTGTTCCTCAACCGTTGCGCGAATCCCTGCAACGCCACATGACTGACGAAGGGGGCCGGCCATGACCGCGACCTATCGAATTGGCCAGATCGTGCCCAGTTCCAACACCACGATGGAGACGGAAATCCCGGCGATGCTCAATGCGCGCCAGCAGGTCCGCCCTGAACGCTTCACCTTCCACGCCAGCCGCATGCGCATGCACAAGGTGACGCGCGAGGAGCTCGAGGCGATGAACCGCGAGGCCTTGCGCTGCGCCGCCGAACTGGCGGATGCCCGGGTGGACGTGATGAGCACGGCCTGCCTGGTGGCGATCATGGCGATGGGCAACGGCTATCACCGCCAGGTCCAGGAAGAGCTGACGGCCATCGCCCGCGCCAACCACTGCGACGCCCCGGTGATGACCTCGGCGGGCGCCCTGGTGGAAGGCCTGAAGATCATGGGGGCCCGGCGCATCTCATTGCTGGCGCCCTATATGCGCGGTTTGTGCGACCGGGTGGTGGAGTACATCGAGAGCGAGGGCATCGAGGTGGTCGATTCGATCGCCTTCGAGATCCCCGACAACCTGGAGGTCGGCCGGCGTGACCCGGCCTTGCTGCTCGAAGACGTGAAACGGCTCGATACCACCGGCGTCGATGTGGTGGTGCTGTCGGCCTGTGTGCAGATGCAGTCGTTGCCGTCGATCCAGGCAGCCGAGGATGCCCTGGGCATCCCCGTGACCTCGACCGCGGTGTGCACGGTGCGGCGCATGCTCGACCACCTGGGCCTGGAGCCGCTGGTGCCCGGTGCCGGCGCCTTGCTCAGCGGGCGTTATCCGGCGCGGGAGGCGGGCGGCCATGCGTGAAGCGCTGATCGTCTCGACCGCACGCACGCCGATCGGCAAGGCCGGACGCGGTGCGCTGAACGACATCAAGTCGCCGACCCTGATGGGCCACGCGCTGCGCCATGCGGTGGAGCGCGCGGGCATTGAGCCTGAGCGGGTCGACGATGTGCTCATCGGCACGGTCCTGGCCGCCGGCACCGCCGGCTCCAACCTGGCGCGCAATGCCGTGTTCGCCGCCGGGCTGCCCGCCTCGGTCAGTGGCCAGACGCTGGACCGCCAGTGCGCTTCGGGGCTGATGGCCATCGCCACGGCCGCCAAGCAGATCATCGTCGATGGCATGGACGTGGTCGCCGCGGGCGGGCAGGAGAATATTTCCGCCGTGCAGCAGCGCTACTTCCAGTGGGTCGCCGACGAGCAGGACCCGGCCGTTGTCCAGGCGGCTGCCCACGCCTACATGCCCATGCTGCACACCGCCGAGTTCGTGGCGCGCAAGTACGGCATTTCCCGCGAGGAGCAGGATCAGTTCGCTTACCACTCGCAGATGCGCACCGCCCGCGCCCAGGCCGAGGGGCGTTTCGCGGACGAGATCGTGCCGATCAGCACCCGGCAACGGATCGTCGACCAGGCGTCGGGCGCTGTTCATCTGCAGGCGGTGGTGTTGCGCCAGGACGAGGGCAACCGGCCCTCGACCACCCTCGACGGCCTCGCTCGCCTGGCCCCCGTGCTCGAGGGCGGCAGCGTGACGGCCGGCAACGCCAGCCAACTGTCCGACGGTGCCAGCGCCTGCGTGCTGGTCGATGCGCGCTTCGCCGGCGCGCGCGGTCTGGCGCCGCTGGGGCTGTATCGCGGCATGGCCGTGGCGGGGCTGGCACCCGAGGAAATGGGCATCGGCCCGCTGCTGGCGATTCCCAGATTGCTCCGCCAGCACGGCCTGCGGGTGCAGGACATCGACCTGTGGGAGATCAACGAAGCCTTCGCCTGCCAGGCCTTGTACTGCCAGCGCCAGCTGGATATCGACCCCGAGCGCTGCAACGTCAACGGCGGCGCCATTGCCATCGGCCACCCCTACGGCATGACCGGCGCGCGCCAGGTCGGCCATGTGCTGATCGAAGGCAAGCGGCGCAAGGCCCGCTATGCGGTGGTGTCGATGTGCGTCGGCGGCGGCATGGGGGCCGCGGGACTGTTCGAAATCGTTTGAGCGCGGTGGCCCGGTCCGGGCCGCCGCATACGAGACAACACAACCAGAGGTGGTATGCGAAATGTCGGTAGAACAAAAACAATACGCACTGAATGTCCTTGCCAGCGGTCTGTACTTCGGTGAAGGCCCGCGCTGGCGCGACGGCACGCTGTATATCTCGGACATGCTGGGCAAGAAGGTGTACGCGATAGACGCCGCCGGCAACCAGAAGGTCATCGCCCTGATGCCGAACAAGCCCAACGGGATGGGCTTCCTGCCCAATGGCGAGCTGATCCTCAGCTCGATGCACGAGGCGCGGCTGTATCGCCACACCCCCACCGGGCTGGAACTGCATGCCGACCTTTCCCATGTCTTCACCGGCTACGTCGGCGACATGGTCATCGACCAGCAGGGCCGGATCTACGTCGACGATGTCGGCGCCCGGGTCTTCGAAGGCGAAGCGCTCAAGCCGGGGCGCATCGTCATCGTCGAGCCTGACGGTAAGGTCTCGGTCGGCGTTGAGGACTGCAACTTCCCCAACGGCATCGTGATCACCCCCGACCAGAAGACCCTGGTGTTCGTCGAGACCTTCGCCGAGCGCCTCAGCGCGGTCGATATCGTCGACGGCAGGCTGGAGAACCGCCGGGTGCTGCTGGACCTGACGCAGCTGTTTCCCTCGCCGGAGGACCGCGCGCGCAAGCGTGGCTGCATCGACGGCATCAGCATCGACGCCGAAGGCGGCATCTGGTTGAGCATGCTGCGCGCCGAGCAGTTCATGCGCATCAACGCGCAAGGCGAAGTCACCGACCGCATTCCCATGCCGGGCTACGAGTGCGTGGCCAGCACGCTGGGCGGCGAGGATGGCAAGACCTTGTTCCTGGTCGCGACCAGGGTCGATGGCGACAACATCTTCGACGCCATGGTCAATCTGCGCACCGAGACCACGATCTTCACCACCCGCGTTGCCATCGGCAAGGGCGCGGGCCGTCCGTAGCCCCGGCGGCTGAGTACGGGCGGGGGTACTGAAGCCCCCGCTCGCCACTACCTGATCGCGTGCATCCATTGGTGCCTGCCTGGCGGCAGGCGCCCCGGGCCGCGCTGTGCCCGGCGCAGGCCCGTACCGACTGACCTGAACACAACAAATACAAGGAACCAGGGTCATGAACAGATTTGTGCAATTCACGCTCGCCTGCCCCTTGCTGGTGGCGACCACGGCAGGCGCTTCCAACGGCCCCCAGTACGCGGGTTATGGCGCCCAGGCCATGGGCATGGGCGGGGCGGCCATCGCCAACCCCACGGACTCGCTGGCGGCGGTCAACAACCCGGCGGGCATGGGCGCTGTCGGCTCGCGGGTCGATGGCAGCCTGACCGCCACGGCGGGGCAACTGCGCTCCGATGTCCATGGCGCGGAGAACAGCGATGATGTCCTGGTGTTCGTGCCAGGCTTCGGCGCCAACTACCAGTACCGCCCGGATGTCACCCTGGGCGTGTCGGTTTCCGGCTATGGCGCCGGTATCGACTATGGCAAGTCGATCCCGACGTTCGGGACGTCCAAGGTCAAGTCCGAACTGGCCGAGATGCTGATCGCGCCCACCGCCACCTATGAGTTCCAGCCGGGCCACTACGTCGGCCTGTCGCTCAAGCTGGGCTATCAGAGCCTGATGCTGCACGGCCTGGAGAATTTCGGGGCGACCAACGACCGCGATCATGCCCTCGGCGTGGGCCTCGGCATCGGCTACCTGGGGACGCTGGCACCCGGGCTGCGCCTGGGTATCACCTACTCGACGCCGGTCTGGTTCCAGAAACTCGATGCCCACGAGGACATCATTCCCAACGGCCGCCTGAACATGCCCCAGCAAGCGGGCCTGGGGCTGGCCTACGACAGCGGCCCCTGGACCTTCGTGTTCGACTACCTGTGGATCGACTGGAGCCGCGAGAGGGCCCTGTCCAACTCGCTGACCGAGGGCGGCGCACCCGGTGCGGACAATGGGCCGGGCTTCGGCTGGCGGGACCAGCAGGTCTTCCGGTTCGGCGTGAACTACCGGTACAGCGAGCGCCTGCAACTGCGCACCGGGGTGTCCCTGGCCAATCACCAGGTGCCCGATCGCGAAGCCACGCTGATCGCCATCGCCCCCTGCAACCAGCCCAGGAGCGCGCATCTGGGGTTCACCTACCAGGTATCCGAGCAACTGGAGGTCACCGGCGCCTACATGCACGACTTCCGGCACATCACCAAGGGCAAGGGCGCCAGTGAAGGGGTCGAGGCGGGCGGCGAGCTGCACATGCTGACGGTGGGGTTGGGATACCGGTTCTGACAGGGAAGACCGAACGAGGGCGCGCCTGCGTGCGCCCTCGGGTAACGTCATGGAGACAACGTATCGCCCGGTGCCACGATCACCGGGCGATCCTTGTCGGGCGTCCGCGAAGGGGCGGGCTGCCGGGGTTTCGACATCCAGGAGGGCGAGCAGGGGGCTTCAATGGCATTCCCCCGGGCGCGATTGCCGGGGGGCGGTATTACCATGTCACAATCCCCCCTCATCATCAGGAGATCACCATGACCGATTTCACACCGTGGTCAGCATTGGCAGGGGGCACCATGATCGGCTTGGGCGCCGGGCTGTTCGCCGTGGCCAATGGGCGTATCGCCGGCATCAGCGGTCTGCTCGGCTCGCTGTTGCAGCGTGCAGACGAGGGGCGCGGACAGAAAGTGTCGTTCCTGCTGGGGATCATCGCCGCGCCGCTATTGTGGCAAGTGTTCTCGGCAATGCCTCCGGTCCATTTCACCGTGACGTCGTGGTCGCTCGTGGCTGCCGGGCTGCTGGTAGGCCTGGGCACCCGCTACGGCGGTGGCTGCACCAGCGGCCATGGGGTGTGCGGCCTGTCGCGCCTGTCGCCTCGCTCGGCCGTGGCCACGCTGTGCTTCATGGCGACGGGTTTCGCCACCGTCTACGTCGTTCGGCATGTGCTGACAGGAGCCTGACATGAAGTGGATCAGCGGTTTCACGGCAGGCCTCCTGTTCGGCATGGGGCTGTTGCTGTCCGGGATGGCCAACCCCGAGAAGGTGCTCGGGTTTCTCGACCTTGCCGGGCAATGGGACCCGTCGCTGGCGCTGGTGATGGTCGGGGCCATCGGCGCTGCCTTGCTGCCCATGACCTGGGCACGTCGACACGACGTGGCGTTGCTGGGAGACAGGATGCTGTTGCCCACCCGGCGTGACATCGATCGTCGGCTGGTTGGCGGTAGCCTGGTCTTTGGTATCGGCTGGGGCATTGCCGGCGTGTGCCCGGGTCCTGCGCTGGTGCTGCTCAGTGGTGGCTATTGGCAGGCCTGGCTGTTCTTGCTGGCAATGCTGGCTGGCATGCTGCTGTTCAATGCCGTGGAGGCGTTGCGGGCAAGGCGTCAGCCCGCTTCGACGCCATCGGGCCGTTGAGGCGCTCGGGAGGCAGGCGGGCATCAGATACTGAGCAGCGGTATCTCACGACGTCCCGCCTGAATCTGCGGGCATCGCGGGTCAGGCTGCCCCAGTTCCCCGCTATGCTGGTAGCCGCTACCCAGGCAGCCGCCATTGCACACAGGAAAATAGCGGCAGCTCTTGCAGGTGGGATGTTCGACCTTGATCTGCAAGGGCCGGGCAAGAATGGCCGATAGCGGTTGTTGGTACAGGTTGCCCATGGGGTGGGCCTTGAAGCACGTGCATGAGCACACGTCGCCATTGGGGTAGATGTAGACTTTGGCCGTTGCGGCACCGCAGTTCTTTGTCGTGATGGTTCTGCCAAGTTCGGCTATGGCCTCGTCGCCCAACGCTTGCAGCCGGTGGAAGTCGTACATTGGAAACGCCAGGATGCGGGTTTTGTAGCGCTGTTGGCGCAGGGCGTAGACCTGCTGATTCCATGTTTGGCTGCAGATTTCCATGCCTGATGAGGCGCGTCCGGCATAGGTTGCCCGTTTGATCGCGATATGGCTCAGGCCAAGATCATCCAGTGGCTGGATGAATTGTTCGATTCGCGCGAAGAAGTCGAGGTTGATGACGGTCGCCGATACACTGCACGAAATACCTTCTGCCCGCAGGTTGGCGAGTGTACGTAGCGCTCGTTTGTAGGTGCCGACGCCGCGCACCCGGTCATGTTCGGCTTCGCTGCCATCCAGGGAAATCTGTACCGACAGTGATGGATGCTCGGCCCATGGCTTGAGGGTGTGCTTTCTGTAGAACGGCGTCACGCCATTGCTGTTGATCTTGGTCTGCAGACCGAGCGAAAGACTGTTCTGCAGAATGCTCTCGAAATGCCGATGCAGCGTCGGTTCTCCACCCGTCAGCAGGACCAGGCTGTCTGCATGGTCCCGGTGTATCTGCGACAGCGCATCGAGAATCATGGTCTTTTCGGCGGTCTCGTCGCGATAGGGCGAAGAGTCCCGGATACAGTGGCTGCAGGCCAGATTGCAGCGTTCGGTCAGGACGAAGTAAAACTGTTCCATCATTCAAGCTCGAGATAAGGGCGTGCCTGCAGGTCGAGATCGAGATCTTCCTGTGCGGTCGCAAGAAGATGATTGACCAGTGTCTGCACCGGCGCTGATTCGATGGGCGAGACCGGCGCCTGGAAGGGGCGGCGCACGTAGCTTTCCAGCAGCGTGGCAAAGTTCTCGTCGTGTTCCTGGCGCAGTAGCCACTCCCGCAACGTCAGCGGGTACAGCCCTACCGCCAGGTGAGACGAGTGCTGCGCTTCGGTGCGCGTGAAGTGCCAGAGGCCGCGTGGACAGTAGAAGGCATCGCCCTGTTCGAGCAGGACCGAAGACCATCCTGTGGCATCGTCGTCGATCAGCGGAACGGCCTGATGGCGGATAGCCCTGGACAACACATGCTGGTCGTTGCGGTAGTACCAGCGTTTGCTGCCGTGGGTTTGCAGCACCAGCACATCATGCCGGTCGAAATGAGGGTTGACGCCGCTTTGATGAGCGGCGGTGTAGTAGCCGTTGATACTGATGCGCGTGTTCAGTTCCGAGGCGAGTGCGTCGCTGAAGTTTTCCAGTCGCAGACTGTGCTGCTGGATATTGTCGAACACCAGCGTGCCCCCACGGGCGATCGCGTGCAGCATCTTTTTCTTGTTCAGCGTGTTGTTCTGATTGTTGGCGTAGCGGTCCACATCATCGATGAGGTCGTATTTGTGGATGGTGTTGTTGTGATTGGTGATGCGTACCTTCGGGTAAAGCAACGTGTTGCTGTTGAGAATCTGATTGAAGGCCTGCATGTCGAACAGGTTGGAGAATTTCTGTTTGGCACCTTTTATGTGCAGCGGGGCGCGATCGAAGTACTCACTCAGAAACTGCTGCTGGCTGATGTGTTCGAAGATGAAACTGAATAGGGACATGGTGCTGGGCTCTAGCTCGGCTTCTTTATGAGTGTGATACCTGAGTCGATCAATTTGCCAAGTTGCGACGCTGGTAGTTGGTCTTCGATATGACTGACGTCGACTTCTACCAGCTCGGGAAGCTCGAACAGCCAGTCCGGCAGGTGACGTATGTGAGTGCGTGCAATGCCCAGATAGCGCAGATGCCGGCAGTGCGCCAATTGCTCGGGCAGCGCCTCGACAGGGTTGGCGCCAAGGTTGAGCCGCTCGATGTCGGTTTGTCCGGCGGGCCAGTCGAAATGCTGGAACCTGTTGCGATAGACACTCAAGTGCTTCAGGCGACAGCCTGTAGTGGTTGGCCATTGCAGTTCTTCCAGGCTGTTCTTGTGCACAAGCAGTGTGCTCAGCCCAGGGCTTGCGGAGGTCAGGTCCAGCACCTCGAGCCTATTCGCCCCCAGGCTGAGCCACGTGCAACCCGGAAAGACCGCTGACGCGCTTTGCAGGCTCATGCAGTTGCTGTTCAGCTCTGCTGCCAGCACGCTGGGGATTGCAGGCAGATCGGCCATATCGCTGTCGCCCAGCTGCGCCTGATTGAGTTTCAGTGTGCGGGGGGCCAGTGCCCGGACGGCTTGAAAGACAGCGTTCAGCCGCGTGCGGGAAAGCTCGTGGAGCAGGCTCGATCCGTTATCTTCATCATCGAAGTCAAGCAGCTTGCGTTCAGGGTTCCAGCCAGGGCGGCTGCCGCTGGCCTGCGCCAGAACATCCCACGCCTGGCAGGGGGCGGCGGCCTTGTCGGCTTCCAGTTCATCGGCGATGAGTGATGCAATGCGTGCCGTGGTGTCCGGGTCCAGCTTGATGGGCAGAATCTTCAGCCCGCGGAGGAAGTAGAACAGCTTGCGCAGCTTGATGTGGATGGGATGGCGCGGGCAGACGAACTCATCCGAGACATGTCGATCACCCTTGAGAACGACCAACAAGCGTCGTCCCGCCAGGCTTTGCGTATCACGCCAGTGTTGAAGGGTCCGCAGGTGTTCGGAGGGCAGGTCGTTATCGCCCAGGATGGGTAGCACCAACACTATGTCTGCAGCGGGGTAGATGGCCTGGTGCCCTGGAGATCCCTCAAGGCCGAGCGTAGCGACACGCTGATGTACGTGATGCCCACGGCCCTCGAGAAAAGCGCTGAGGTCGCCCAGCAAGCGGGAGGCCGATGGCAAGCCCGAGACAATCTGCAAGTCGGCCGGCATTGCCATCGCCACCACGGACCCTGGTGTCAGTCGCGCACGTCCTTGTCACAGTGATCCGCTTCTTTCCACAAACCGAACATGGCCTCGACGTCGGCGAGCGTACGAGGATCCAGATCGCTCAATTTGAGGGCCTGGCGCTTGATGTCGGCCATCGAGTCCAGCGCGGAGGATTGCAGTTCAACGGTTTTAGCTTGCATCTCGAAGGTCCTTTATCGGATTGAGCAGGGAGTAGCCGCGAGATGTTAGGGGGTAATGCTTTCCTCTGGCAATAGAGCGATCGCGCTGTCCAACCAGTGCCGCGAGTGGCGGTTTTGTCCGCAAGGCTGGTCAAAGGCTATCGGGATCCCCGAAGAACATCTGAATCCGCGACCTCAGCCATTTCTCCCCCGGATCGTTGTCCTGCGCTCCGCGCCAGGCCATGTGCAGTTCGAACGTGCGGGTCTCCAGTGGCAGTTCCTCGGCGCGCAGGCCGCCGGCGGCGGTGAGGATGTCGGCGGTGTAGTCGGGTACCGTGGCAACGATGTCGGTCCCGGTCAGCAGGCTCCCCAGGCCGTTGAACTGCGGCACCGCCAGCACCACATGGCGCTGGCGCCCGAGCTTGGCCAGTTCGTCATCGATGAAGCCGCTGAGGTCGCCGGCAAACGACACCAGCGCATGCGGCCGCTTGCAGAAGTCGTCCAGGCTCAACGCCCCCGGCACACTGTCGGCACGCAGCAGTTTCGGCTTGCTGCGGCGCAACACCTTGCGCTTGGCGTTGGCCGGCAGGTCGTCGGTGTAGCTGACGCCGACGGAGATCTCGCCGGACGCCAGCAGGGTCGGCATCAGCAGGTAGTTGACCCGCCGTATCACCAGCACCACGCCCGGCGCTTCGGCGCGCACGCGCTTGAGCAGGAGCGGCAGCAGGGCGAATTCGGCGTCGTCGGAAAGACCGAGGCGGAACACCGCGGTGCTGGTCGCCGGGTCGAAGTCGGCGGCGCGGCTGACCGCGGTGGAGATGGAGTCCAGCGCCGGGGAGAGCAGGGCGAAGATTTCCGTGGCACGGGCCGAGGGCTCCATGCTGCGCCCGGTCCGCACGAACAGCGGGTCGTCGAACAGGGTGCGCAGGCGCGACAGCGCGGCGCTGATCGCCGGCTGGCCGAGGAACAGCTTTTCCGCGGCACGGGTCACGCTGCGTTCGTGCATCAGGGTTTCGAAGACGATCAGCAGATTGAGATCGACGCGGCGCAGGTCGTTACGGTTCATCGGCTTCGCTTCGCTGGCGGTTCGGGACTAGGGATGAATCTTACGGGCAAAGACTGTTACCCTGCATGGGTTTTGTGGCGGTGTGCCAGTGTTTGGCGGGAACCGTTGCATGCGACCAATCGATGACAAGCATGTCGACTATTAATGGCCACTGATGGTCTAACCATGAAAGCCCCGATAGAGTTCAGGGCATTAGAGGTCTACAAGGCGAGGTTTGCGATGTCCCGCATGATCCGTTTCCACAAGTTCGGTCAGTCCGAGGTGCTCAGGATAGAGGAGCTGCCTACGCCTGTACCGGCTGCCGGGGAAGTGCAGATTCGTGTCCAGGCGATCGGCGTCAGCTGGTACGACGTGCTCTGGCGGCAGAATCTGGCACCGTCCCAGGCGCGCCTGCCGGCCGGTATCGGCCATGAGATGGCGGGTGTGGTGACGGCCGTGGGCGAGGGCGTCGAGGACCTGGCCGTCGGCGACAAGGTGGCCAGCTTCCCGGCCACCAGCCCCAACGAGCACCCGGTCTATGGCGAAGTCATCGTCCTGCCGCGCACGGCGCTGACCCGTTACCCGGACATCCTCACCCCGATCGAAGCCAGCGTGCACTACACGCCGCTGCTGATCGCCTATTTCGCCTACGTCGACCTGGCCCGGGCCAGGGCCGGGCAGACGGCCTTGATCACCGACGCCAGCCATTGCGCCGGCCCGGCCTTCGTGCAACTGGGCAAGGCCCTGGGGCTGAAGGTGATCGCCGCCACCCGCGACGCTGCCGAGCGCGAGCCGCTGCTCAAGCTGGGTGCCGACAAGGTAATCGTCACCGAGGAACAGGATCTGCTCATGCAGATCAACAAGTACACCGACAACCGCGGCGTCGACATGGTCCTCGACGGCCTCGGCGGGCCGCAGATGTCGCTGCTCGGCGATGTCCTGGCGCCCCGTGGCAGCCTGGTGCTGTACGGTCTGCAGGGCGGCAACCAGACGCCGTTCCCGGCCTGCGCGGCGTTCCAGAAGAACATCCAGTTCTTCGTCCACTGCATCGGCAACTTCACCGGCAAGCCGGAGCTGGGCATCACCCAGGACCAGGTCGCCCTGCACCGTGCCCTGCGCGATATCAACCAGTTCACCGCCGATCGCCAGTTGCTGCCGCAGATCATCCAGGTCTACCCGTTCGAGCGGGTAGGGGATGCCCATCGGCACATGGACGAATGCCCTTGCGGTGGTCGGGTGGTCCTGGAATTGCCGGACGCCTGACGCCGGTTGTGCTGATCTCCCGCCAAGCCCGAGCATCGTCTCGGGCTTTTTTGTGAAATTTGCCTCATAAAATTTCAGAAATTTCCTATTAGTCTTCTGCGGACTCGGGGCAGCGCTTGGGCTATGTTGTTGCTGTCGGAATTAAGCGGTTCAGGTGTCCGTAGAATTACGCGGAACACTGGAAAAGCGAACTTCCGCTTGTTGTATGAACAGCCCCATTGCAAAGAAAAATTACCGCCTGCTGTCATCTCAAGGAGCGAGATATGTTTATCGAATTACCTTGTCGTTCTGAAGGCCCTGCTGCGCGGGCTCCAGCCCGGTTACCGAGCGTGTTGAACTTGCCTGCCTCAGTTTGTCGGTGCGGGTTTGTAGGAAAGTAAGAAAATTCCTGCAGATCAACCACGGTTCCGCGGCGAATAATCCACGACACAAGACCGGTCGACCTGGCGATGTGCCTTTGTGCGGGCACTTTCCGGGTATTCACCGGCGCTAACTATCAGGGAATTGAATATGGGCGCGATTCACGACCAGGCCATGCAATATGTCTATCAGCAAGTTCTGCAGCGACTGCTCGAACGCATGAGCCAGGGACAGCGCGCGTCCCTGCAACTGCTGATCCAGCGCTTGCTGGTGGTCGCCGGCGGCCTTGAATGCATCGCCGGGCTCAAGGTCATGCTGGTGCATACCGGCGGTCGCGACAGCACCCACACCCTGGCCTTCCTGCGGGCTGCGCAG
Source organism: Pseudomonas sp. zfem002 (assembly GCF_032621685.1). Lineage (NCBI taxonomy): Bacteria > Pseudomonadati > Pseudomonadota > Gammaproteobacteria > Pseudomonadales > Pseudomonadaceae > Pseudomonas > Pseudomonas sp. zfem002. The sequence goes on from NZ_JAVYJH010000019.1 coordinate 64,733, forward strand.
TTGAGCCTGGCGGCGCGTTCTCCCGGTACCTTCTCCCTGCGCGTGGCGACGGCGCGGCACAGCGATATGCCCGCGGTGGTGCTGAGCAATATCGAGCGCGCCTTCGCCGCGCTGGTGGTGCATGACGACCCCCGCGTCGAACTGCTGATGCTCGAGGATGCCCAGGTGCGTCCCTTCGATGCCCGCCAGCCGATCTCGCGGGTGCAGCAGCAGGCTGACCGGCATGCGGTACTGATGGCCGGACACCTGAGCGGCGGCGACGCCGACGTGGCCCTGGCCCACCGGCATTACCTGGATCTCGCCGACCTGCACCGGCTGGGCGCGACCTGGAACGGCGGCGTCGATGTGCTGATCAGCGCCGAGCCTGCGCCGCAGCGCAAACGTTTTCTCGCCACGGCCCTGCGCATGCTGCGCAGCGCCGGCCTGCCCAGGGTGCGGCCCATGGAGGCGTTTTCCCGCGGGCTGTTCGATCTGGTGACCGCGCTGCGCGACGAATACCGCCCGCCAGTGCCGGTCGCGGTGGCGCAGGACAAGGCGTTCGAGCCGCGGGTGCGCATGCCGCGGGTGGTCGCCGTCGACGACCTGGTACTCGATCCGGCCTGTGCCCACGGCCCGCTGTTGCACGATCTGTTGCGCTACCAGCACGACGAGTGGGCCTTTGCCTTTGCTCCCAGCGAAGCCGGCAATTCCCTGCTGCGCCTGCACTTGCGCGGATTGCGCGGCGAGTTCGTCGATGCCGGCGATTATCAGGAGTGCCTGGCCGCCGGTCTGCAGCGCAGCGAGGAGGGCATGAAGCGCCAGCAACTGCCGCAGCCCCTGCGCGAGCAGTTGCTCGATCCCTGGCAGAAGGACGAGGACCTGCAGCAGGTGCGCCGCCTGGCCGGCGATTTCGCCTCCCAGGCCTGGGGTGTCAGCGAAGCGCAACTGGTCTGCCTGCTGTTCGCGCCGATCGTCGGCCAGGGGCGGGGGCTGGAGGATTTCCTGCGGCGCTGTCACCCAGGCATGCTGGTGGCCCTGCCGTATCTGCACAAGGCCCTGCAAGGACAGCCGGCCAGCGAGTCGGTGGCGCAGTGGCTGACCGGCACCAGTGGCCTGCCGATGAGCACGCTGCAGGCGATCTACCGGCGCAATGGCCTGGGTGACGGCCGCGACCACTGATCCTGCGCGGTTGCCAACACACGGGGTCTGTATGTATAACCAGTGCCCAGCCCGCCACTGGTTGTACGCCCCGTGATCGCCGATTCCCGCAACGACCCGTTCTACTACCTGCACAATTTCCGCCAGGTGCTGGACTGGCTGCGCCTGCGCTACGGCGACCTGCTGGATGCCGAGGAGCAAGCCTTCCTCGACGGCTTCGAGCACCTGCCCCGGGCCAGCCAGGCCTTGCTGGTACGCATGGTGATGCGCAAGGGCGTGCACTTTCGTGGCCGGCGTCTGGCCTATGACGAAATCGGTCCGACCGCCGAGGCCATGGCGCCATTGCTGGCGCTGGGTTGGGTCGATGCCGAGGCGCCCTTGCTCCTCGAAGAGCTGTTCCAGCTGCTGCTGAAGGACGAGATCAGCCGCTGTTTCGCCGCGCTGCTGACTCGGCCGAAGGCGGCCAAGCACGAGCTTTTCGAGCAGCTCCACGAGCACTTTGCCGAGCCCCGGCCGTTGCGCGAGTGGTGGCCCGAATGCGCCGAGGCGATCTACGTCCTGCGCCAGCAGGCGGTGTGCGACCGTCTGCGCCTGCTGTTCTTCGGCAACCTGTACCAGGACTGGTCGGAGTTCGTCCTCGCCGATCTCGGCCTGCTGCGTTACGAGCAGGTGGATTTCGACGGCGAGTCGCGGGCCTTGCGCGAGCGCGCCGATGTCGAGCTGTGCCTGGCCCTGCATGCCTGCGCCGAACAGCTGGACGGCGAGGTGGACATCGATCTGCTGCTCGGCCGCTTGCACGGTCTGAGCACGCGCAATCCCTGGCTGGAACGCCGCCGCGCCAAGCTGGTGTACCACCTCGGTCACCTCTGCGAGCGTGCCGGCGACTGGGCCCGGGCCCGGACGATCTATGCCGGCTGCACCCATCCCCAGGCCCGTGAGCGGCATATCCGCGTGCTGGAACACAGCGGCGAATTCCAGCTGGCGCTGGACCTGGCGAGCCACGCCGCCGCACACCCGGGCAATGCCGCCGAAGCCCAGGCCCTGAGCCGCATCCTGCCGCGCCTGCGGCGCAAGCTCGGCGGCCCGCCGCAACCACGGCGCAAGGCCCCGGGCATCAACCGGGTGGACCTGACCCTGCCGGCGCAATGGGCCAGCCTCGGTGTCGAGCAGGCGGTGCTGGCGCACCTCGAGCAGGCCGAGGCGCCGGTGCATTACGTCGAGAACACCCTGTTCAACAGCCTGTTCGGCCTGCTCTGCTGGCGGGCGATTTTCGCGCCCTTGCCCGGCGCCTTCTTCCACCCGTTCCAGAGCGGCCCGCAGGATCTGCTCGACGAGGGCTTCCATGACCGTCGCGCCGAGCTGTTCGCCGAGTGCCTGGGGCAACTGGACGATGGCCGCTATCGCCAGACCCTGCGCGACACCTACGCCGCCAAGCACGGTGTGCAATCGCCGTTCGTGTACTGGGAACTGCTGACTCCGGAACTGCTGGAACTGGCCCTGGACTGCCTGCCGCCCGTCCACCTGAAGCAGTGTTTCCTGCGCCTGCTTGACGATATCCAGGCCAACCGCGCCGGGATGCCCGACCTGATCCAGTTCTGGCCGGGGGAAAAACGCTACCGGATGATCGAGGTGAAAGGCCCGGGCGACCGCCTGCAGGACAATCAATTGCGCTGGATCGAGTTCTGCAGCGCCCATGGCCTGCCGGTGGATGTCTGTCATGTGCAGTGGGCCACGGCATGAGCTACCGCGTGGCGGTGCGCACCCTGTGCGAGTTCACGGCCAAGGTCGGTGACCTCGACCTGCGCTTCACCCCGTCCCCCAGTGCCCAGGAAGGCATTGCCGGCCATCGCCGGGTGGTCGCCCGACGCGGGCCGGACTACGAGGCGGAAGTGGCGCTGGAAGGGCGTTTCGGCGAACTGGAAGTGCGCGGGCGCGCCGACGGCTACCTCCCAGCACGCAACTGCCTGGAAGAAATCAAGACCCACCGCGGCGACCTCGCCAGCCAGCCGGACAACCACCGGCAGCTGCATTGGGCCCAGGCGAAAGTCTATGGCTGGCTGCTGTGCCAGCAGCGCCAGCTGGCGTCGATCGACCTGGCGCTGGTCTACCTGGAGGTGGACAGCGACCAGGAAACCCGCTTCGAATGCAGCGCCACCGCCGTCGAGCTGGAGGCGTTCTTCCATGAGCAGTGTCGACGTTTCATCCTGTGGGCCCAAGCCCAGTCCCGGCGTCTGGCGCAGCGCGATGCCGGGCTGAATGCACTGGGATTTCCCTGGCCGTCTTTTCGCAAGGGCCAGCGGGAACTGGCGGAAACCGTGTACAAGGCGGTCAGCACCGGTCGCTGCCTGATGGCCCAGGCCACCACCGGCATCGGCAAGACCCTCGGTACCCTGTTTCCGCTGCTCAAGGCCATGCCGCGCCAGCCGCTGGACAAGATCCTCTTCCTCACCGCCAAGACCCCGGGCCGCGCCCTGGCCCTGGAGGCGCTGCGCCAGGTGCACCAGGCCAGCCCGGAAACGGCCTTGCGCAGCCTGGAACTGGTGGCCCGCGACAAGGCCTGCGAGTACCCCGGCACCGCCTGCCATGGCGAGGCCTGTCCCTTGGCCAAAGGCTTCTACGATCGCCTGCCGGCGGCCCGCGAAGCGGCGATGCAAGGGGCACTGCTGGACAAGGCGCAGGTCCGCGAAGTGGCGCTGGCGCACCAGGTCTGCCCGTACTACCTGGCGCAGGAGCTGGCGCGCTGGGTCGATGTGCTGGTGGCCGACTACAACTACTACTTCGATCAGAGCGCGCTGCTCTTCGGCCTGGCCCAGACCGAGCAGTGGCGTCTGGCGCTGGCGGTGGACGAGGCGCACAACCTGGTGGAGCGGGCACGGCAGATGTACAGCGCCAGCCTCGACCAGGGCCAGTTGCAGGCGTTGCGCCGCGACCCGCCGGCCGGCCTCGCCAGTGCGCTGCGCAACCTCAACCGGCAGTGGAATGGCCTGTACAAGGACCAGCTGGCGCCGTATCAGGCCAGCAACGAGTTGCCGGCGGCCTTTGTCAAGGCGCTGCTGCGCTGCGTCGGGCTGATCCAGGAGCTGATGAACCGCACGCCGCAGGCAGTGGACCCGGCGCTGTTGCAGTTCTTCTTCCAGGCGTTGCAGTTCACCCGCCTGAGCGAGGTGTTCGACGCGCATTTCCTCTTCGATATCAGCCAGCGCGGGGCAGGGCGGCGGCGCCTGGCGACCCTGTGCCTGCGCAATGTGGTGCCGGCACCCCTGATCGCCCCGCGTTTCGCTGCGGCGCGCAGTGCCGTGCTGTTTTCCGCGACCCTCAGCCCGCGCCATTTCTATAGCGACCTGTTGGGCCTGCCCGGGGATACCGCATGGCTGGAGGTGGATTCGCCCTTCGTCGCCGAGCAACTGCGAGTGCGCATCGTCAGCGACGTGTCGACCCGCTTTCAGCACCGCCAGGCGTCGCTGGCACCCATCGTCGAACTGATCGCCGCGCAGTACCGCGAGCAGCCGGGCAACTACCTGGCGTTCTTCAGCAGCTTCGATTACCTGCAGCAGGTCGCGGCGCTGTTGGCCGAGCGCCATCCGGCCATCGAGCAGTGGGCGCAGTCCTCGGGGATGGACGAGGAGCAGCGCCAGGCCTTTCTCGCCCGCTTCGTCGAGGACGGCCGCGGTATCGGTTTCGCCGTGCTGGGCGGGGCATTCGCCGAAGGGGTCGACCTGCCGGGTACGCGCCTGATCGGCGCCTTCATCGCCACCCTCGGGTTGCCCCAGGTCAATCCGGTCAACGAACAGCTCAAGCAGCGCATGGGCAGCCTGTTCAGCGCCGGCTTCGATTACACCTACCTCTATCCCGGCGTGCGCAAGGTGATCCAGGCGGCCGGGCGGGTGATTCGCGGTACCGAGGATCGCGGCATGGTCATGCTGATCGACGACCGTTTCGGCGAAGCCCGCGTGCGCCGCATGTTTCCGTCCTGGTGGGCGCCGGAAAATTAACCGCTGCGTGGGAATTTTCGCCGTCGCCAGACAGTCAAAGTGCCAGTAAACTGTCGTCTTTTCATCACCCTGAAACTCCATTCTTGAGGTTTTGCATGAAGCTCAGTCCTCTGGCGGGCAAACCGGCCCCAGCCTCCGTGCTGGTCGATATCCCACGCCTGCTGACCGCCTACTACACCGGCCAGCCCGACGCCAGCATCGCCACCCAACGTGTCGCCTTCGGTACCTCCGGGCATCGCGGCAGTTCCCTGGACCTGAGTTTCAACGAGCAGCACGTTTTGGCCATCAGCCAGGCCATCTGCCTGTACCGCCAGGCGCAGGGCATCGACGGCCCGCTGTTCGTCGGCGCCGATACCCACGCTCTGTCGACCCCGGCCGCGGCCAGTGCCCTGGAAGTGCTGGCGGCCAACGGTGTCGAGGTGATGCTGTCGAAGGACGACGAGTACACCCCGACCCCGGCGGTGTCCCATGCCATTCTCTGCTACAATCGCGGGCGCACGGCCGGCCTGGCCGACGGCATCGTCATCACCCCGTCGCACAACCCGCCGCAGAGCGGTGGCTTCAAGTACAACCCGCCCAACGGCGGCCCGGCCGACAGCCATGTGACCAAGTGGATCGAGGCCAAGGCCAACGAATTGCTGGCCGAAGGCCTCAAGGGCGTCAAGCGCATGCCCTACGAGCAGGCACTGAAGGCGGCCACCACCCATCGTCATGACTATGTCGGCAGCTATGTCGCCGACTTGGTCAATGTCATCGACTTCGACGCCATCCGCGGCGCCGGCCTGCGCCTGGGCGTCGATCCGCTGGGTGGTGCCGGGGTGGGCTACTGGTCGGCTATCGCCGAGCATTACAAGCTGAACCTGGACGTGGTCAACGCCGCGGTCGACCCGACCTTCCGCTTCATGTCCGTGGACTGGGACGGCCAGATCCGCATGGACCCGTCCTCGCCCTATGCCATGCAGGGCCTGATCGGCCTGCGCGAGCGCTTCGACGTGGCCTTCGCCTGCGACCCGGACCATGACCGCCATGGCATTGTCACCTCGGCTGGCCTGCTGGCGCCGAACAACTACCTGGCGGTGGCCATCGACTACCTGTTCCAGAACCGTCCGCAATGGCGCGCCGACGCCGCGGTGGGCAAGACCGTGGTCAGCAGCGGCCTGATCGACCGCGTCACCGCGCGTCTGGGGCGTCGTCTGTATGAAGTGCCGGTGGGCTTCAAGTTCTTCGCCGATGGCCTGTTCGATGGCTCCCTGGGCTTCGGTGGCGAGGAGAGCGCCGGTGCCTCGTTCCTGCGTCGCGATGGCAGCGTCTGGAGCACCGACAAGGACGGCCTGATCCCGTCGCTGCTGGCGGCGGAAATGACCGCTCGCACCGGCCGCAACCCGGCCGAAGCCTATGCCGCGCTGACCGTCGAGCTGGGCGAGCCGTTCGCCACCCGGGTCGAGGCCAAGGCCAACCCGCAGCAGAAGGCGCTGCTGAGCAAGCTGGCGCCGGAGCAGGTGAAGTCCACCACACTTGCCGGCGAGCCGATCGAGCAGATCCTCAGCCATGCGCCGGGCAACGGCCAGGCCATCGGTGGTCTCAAGGTCATGACCGCCAACGGCTGGTTCGCCGCGCGGCCGTCGGGCACCGAGGACATCTACAAGATCTACGCCGAGAGTTTCGTCGACGATGCGCATTTGCAGCGTCTGGTGGGCGAGGCGCAGGAGCTGGTGGACAAGGCGATCGCCTGATCGATCGCGGCTGCACCCCATCGCAACGCCCGCTCCCACAAGGTTGCGCGATACTCTTGTGGGAGCGAGCTTGTCGGGGCGCCGAACCGTCGCGAAGGCCTGCAAAGCAGGCCCAGTCTCAACACCATCCTCTAATCCCCTGATTTTCCAGACAATCATCACTGTCCCGACGCTCCCGAATGGGGTAAAACTTCCGACTCATGTGTTTCCCCAGCCGGAGTCGGTGTGTCAGACAAGCTTCCCCCGCAACCCCAGGACCTCACCCCGCCCGCGCAACTGCCGTGGATCCGCCGGCTTGCCGCGCGCATGCTCGGCCGCGGTCTCAATCGCCTGCGCGCGCAGCACCGCGATTCCTGGTTCCAGGGTCATGCCAGCGGCCAGCGCACCGGTCATGCCGATGGCCTGCGCGAGGGTTACGAGCAGGGCCGGGCCGATGGCTACGAGGCCGGGCGCCAGGTCCTGGTGATCCGCGACAGTCGTCCCGACGAGCATGCCGCTCCCGGTCTGGATGACAGCCTGTTCGACGACTGGCGCCTGCCGCTGACCGCAGACCTGAAGAAGCGCTTCAAGGCCGATGTCGCCCAGCGCCTGCCGGAACACGCCCAGCCCAGCGCTGCGCAATGGAAGATGATCTTCAGCGACACCCCGTCCACCTGCGTGATCGCCGGCGCCGGGGCGGGCAAGTCGACCTCGCTGGTGCTGCGCATCCTGCTGCTGCGCCACTACCTGGGCTACGAGCTGGACGCCATGACCGTGGTGACCTTCACCCGCGAGTCGCGCAAGGACTTCATCGCGCGCCTGCTGCAGGTCTTCGGCCAGTGGCAGGTGCCGCTGAGCCCGGTGCAGGCGCGGGAGCTGGTGCGGACCTTCCATTCGCGGATCCTGCCGCTGGTGCGCAGCCTGCCGGGCTTCAGCCAGGTGCGCGCGTTCGAGACCCTGGGCAGCGAGCTGCCGGCAGGGGCGGAGGCCGACGCCGAGAGCAATCCGTTCGACCTGCGGATCAATGACGCCCAGCGCCAGCAGCTCAACCTCTGCTACCGCGACCTGCTGCGCGGCAGCCCGCGTTTCGCCGAACTGATCGGCGGCCTGCGCCGCGAGGCGCTGCAGCTCAAGTCGCTGGAGCGCGATCACCCGGACGTGCAGAAGCGCGTCGCGGTGACCCAGCTCTCCGCAGCACGCGACGAAGAACTCTGCGATACCCTCGAGGACCTCTGGTTTCGCGCTGGTGCCTGGCCGATCAAGGGCATCGAGCCGAGCCGGGAAACCGTCGAGATCAACGGCAGCCGTTTCCACTTCCACGGCCATATCGCCGAGCTGGATGCCTGGGTGGTGCTGGGCTTCGATCCCGGCGAGAACCAGAACTACAAGCGTCCGGGGGCCAAGCTGCCGGTGTGGGCAGAGTGGGTGATCAAACGCACCCTGTTTCAAGCTTTCTGCGATAAGCCTGTGATCTGGCTAGGAAATTATGCCGAGGCGAAACGTCTGGTCGCCTCGCTTGCGGGCGACGCGGTGGCCGGTCCCGGCTTCGACTACAAGGTCAAGGGCGAGCTGGCCGCGCTGCCGTTGCTGGACGCTTTTGTCGCGGCGGCGGGCTTTATCGAGAACCTCGGCCTGGATGTCAGCGTGGCGGTGCAGGGCATGAGTTTCCCGGCTGGCGATAGCGATGCCCTGTTCTTCGAGGCCCTGAGCCTGTACTGGAAGGCCCTGGAAGGCCATCTGCTGGCGCAGTCGCCGCCGGTGATGAGCTACAACCGCATGTTCGCCTTGTTCGGCGAGAACAACCCGGAGAACCTGCGCCTGCTCCCGGACCCGCTGCTGCGACCGCTGGCGCACCTGATGATCGACGAGTTCCAGGATGTCTCGCCGCAGATCGTTTCCTGGCTGCGCGCCAGCCTGCGCGAGATCCGTCGCCGTGGGCCGGCCCTCAACGTCGGGCGCAAGGCACAGTATTCCTCGCTGCTCTGCGTGGGCGACGACTGGCAGTCGATCTATGGCTGGCGCGGCAGTTCGCCAAAGTACTTCATGGAGTTCGCCAAGACCTTCGTCGCGCCCTCCAGCACCCGGGTGATGCTCACCGACAACTACCGCAGCCATCAGCACATCATCGATGCCGCCGAGCACATCGTGAAATCCGCGCCGTCGATCAGCGGCAAGAAAGCCCGTGCCGTGGGGCCGGCGGCGGCGGAGTGCTGGCCGGTGCAGGTGTGCGAGCGGGACGAGGCGGCGTTGGCGCAACAGGTGATGGAGCACTACAAACGGGGTGATTCGGTGATGATCCTGTTTCGAAAAAGTTCAGATAAATCATTGATTTCAGAGCATATTCAGTCGGTTGTTAATGTTGATTCCAGCTTGCCGCCCGGGCAGCGCCGCTTGAAGCAGCTGACCTATCACAGCGCCAAGGGGCTGCAGGCGGATGCGGTGTTCATGCTCGGGGACTGCCAGTATGTGACGCGCTCGCCGTACAAGAACCAGGTTTATCGCCTGGCCGGGCTGGGCAGGAATGGCGATCCGGAGGCGTTCGATACGGCGCAGAAGGAAGAGGTCCTGCGCCTGGCCTATGTGGCGATCACCCGGGCGGTGCGCTACTGCTACTGGCATGTGGAGGTGCCGGGCGGGGAGCAGGCTGCATTGCCGAGGGCTTCGCTGCAGGTGGATGGCAAGAAGGTGTTCTTCGAGGATCTGCGCCAGGCTTGAGGGCCTCATCGCGGGCTACGCCCGCTCCCACAGGGTTCGCATGCTCCGCGGACCTTGTGGGAGCGGGCGTTGCCCGCGATAGGCTCACAACCAATAGGTCACAGCCCACCACCCCAACCCACCCATGACGATGGTGTACGGCAACGCCATCCACACCATCCGCCCGTACGACAGCCGAATCAGCGGCGCGATCGCCGAAGTCAGCAGGAACAGGAACGCCGCCTGGCCGTTGGGCGTGGCCACGCTCGGCAGGTTGGTGCCGGTATTGATCGCCACCGCGAGGGTCTCGAAGTGCTCGCGGCTCATGCCGCCGTTGAGAAACGCCTGCTTGACCTCGGTGATGTAGATGGTCGCGACGAACACGTTGTCGCTGATCGCCGAGAGCAGGCCGTTGGCGATGAACAGCATGCCCGGCTGCTGCTCGGCCGGCAGGGCCAGTACCGCCTCGATCAGCGGGGTGAACAGCTGTTGCTGGTGGATCACCGCGACCACCGCGAAGAACACCACCAGCAGCGAGGTGAACGGCATGGCGTCCTGGAACGCACGGCCCAGGCGGTGTTCGTCGGTGATGCCGGTGAACGAGGTGATCAGCACGATGACCAGCAGGCCGATCAGACCGACCTCGGCGATATGCAGCCCCAGGCAGACGATCAGGATCAGCGCGGCGATGCCCTGCACCAGCAGGTTGGCGCGCTGCTGGGCGGTGCGCTGGGCATCGTCTTCGGCGGCATAGGCGGCCAGCACCTGGCGCACCGCGTCGGGCAGCAGGGTGCCGTAGCCGAACCAGCGCAGCTTCTCCAGCAGCACGCAGGTGACCAGCCCCGCCAGCAGCACCGGCAGCGACACCGGCGCGACCTTGAAGAAGAACGCCTGGAAGTGCCAGCCCATCTCGTGGCCGATCAGCAGGTTCTGCGGTTCACCGACCAGGGTGCACACGCCGCCCAGCGCGGTGCCCACGGCGCCGTGCATCAGCAGGCTGCGCAGGAAGGCGCGGAACTGCTGCAGGTCTTCCCGGGCCAGATCGGTAATGGCCTGGTCGCTGTCGATCTGGGCATCGCCGCGCGGGTTGGCGCCGGAGGCGACGCGGTGGTAGACCGCGTAGAAGCCCACCGCGGCACTGATGATCACCGCGGTCACGGTCAAGGCATCGAGAAACGCGGAAAGGAAGGCGGACAGGAAGCAGAAAATCAATGCCAGCAATGCCTTGGAGCGTACTCCTAACAAAATGCGTGAAAACAGGAACAGCAGCAGGTCCTTCATGAAGTAGATTCCGGCGACCATGAACATCAGCAGCAGGATCACCGGGAAATTGTGCTGCAGCTCCTCGTACAGCGCTTGCGGCGTGGTCAGGCCGAGCAGCAGGGCTTCGACCATCAGCAGGCCGCCGGGCATCAGCGGATAGCACTTGAGGGCCATGCCGAGGAAGAAGATGAACTGCACCACCAGCACCCAGCCGGTGACCACCGGGCCGAGGGTCGCCAGGAGCAAGGGATTGAGCAGCAGGAACAGGCAGACGATGGCCTTGTAACAGCGCGGCGCTTGCCCGAGAAAGTTGTGGGCCAGGGCGCCGGGCAGAGAGCGGGGCATGAAATGTTTCCTAATGATTCAAAGACCTGCGCACGGTGCCGCAAGCGCCACGCAAGATCAAGGAAAGTCAGTCCCGGTTTTGGCATAAGCGCGGTCTGTGGGGTGCGATATAGTCCGGGTTCTCTTTCCCTCTGCTCAAGGAGCGTCGCCGTGACCGACTACACCGCGTTCAAGGTCGAGCTGTCGAACCATATCGCCCACGTCCAGATCAACCGCCCGGAAAAGATCAACGCCATGAATGCCGCGTTCTGGAGCGAGATCGTCGAGATCTTCCAGTGGGTCGACGACACCGACGCGGTGCGGGTGGTGGTGATCAGCGGCGCCGGCAAGCATTTCTCCTCCGGCATCGACCTGATGATGCTGGCGTCGCTGGCCAGCGAGCTGGGCAAGGATGTCGGGCGCAACGCACGCCTGCTGCGGCGCAAGATCCTGCAGATGCAGGCGTCCTTCAATGCCGTGGACAACTGCCGCAAGCCGGTGCTGGCGGCGATCCAGGGCTACTGCATCGGCGGTGCCATCGACCTGATCGCCGCCTGCGACATGCGCTACGCGGCCGCCGACGCGCAGTTCTCGATCAAGGAGATCGACATGGGCATGGCCGCCGATGTCGGCACCCTGCAACGTCTGCCGCGTATCATCGGCGACGGCGTGCTGCGCGAACTGGCCTACACCGGGCGCAGCATCGACGCCCAGGAAGCGCAGCGCATCGGCCTGGTCAACCGCACCTATGACGACCACGCGGCGCTGCTCGACGGAGTCTTTGCCATTGCCAGCGAAATTGCGGGAAAATCCCCGATTGCCGTGGCCGGCACCAAGGAGATGCTCAGCTACATGCGCGATCACCGGATCGACGACGGGCTGGAGTACATCGCCACCTGGAACGCCGCCATGCTGCAATCCACCGACCTGCGGGTAGCCGTGGCGGCCCACATGAGCAAACAGAAGCCGGAGTTCGCCGACTGATCGGCAAGGTACTCCGCTAAGGAACGGAAGATGTCAGCGCGCTGGACCACTGCGGTACTGGATACGAATGTCGGCGGCGGCCTTGCGGTCGTGCGCAGCGCCGAAGGTTTCATGGTGGACGCCAACGGCGCGCTGTTCCCCCGCGACTGGTTCAAGCGCCAGGAGCCGGATATCCGCTTCGAGCACGGCATCGGCCATTACGACGGGCAGCCGGTCTACCTGATCGAGCTGCATGGCGCCCAGGCGCTGCCCGGCTGCAGCTGGCGCGGCCTGCGCCAGTTCATGCTGGAAGGCGATGCCGACACCTACACCATCCTCGGCTATGCCGCGCAGATCGCCACCTGGGCCCGCGAGCACCGTTTCTGCGGCGCTTGCGGCCAGCCGATGCACCAGGTGCCGCGGGAACGGGCGATGCACTGCGAGCCCTGCGACCTGCGCAGCTACCCGCGGATCTCGCCGAGCATGATCGTCCTGATCACCCGTGGCGACGAGATCCTCCTGGCCCGTTCGCCACGCTTCGTCAGCGGCGTCTACAGCACCCTGGCGGGCTTCGCCGAGCCCGGCGAGTCGGCCGAGGATTGCCTGGTGCGCGAGGTGCGCGAGGAAGTGGCGCTGGAGGTGCGCGACATCCAGTACGTCGGCAGCCAGTGCTGGCCGTTCCCGCACTCGATGATGCTGGGTTTCCATGCCGAATATGCGGGGGGCGAGATCGTCATGCAGCCCGACGAGATCGAGGATGCCCAGTGGTTCCGCGTCGATGCCTTGCCGCCGTTGCCTGCCGGGCGTTCCATCGCCCGTTACCTGATCGACCTCTACGTGGCCCGTCGCCTAGGCCTGGCCGAACCAGTGCTGCCACGCTAGACGCACGGTCAAGGCCAGCACCACTGTGATGAATACCGGGCGGATGAACTTCGAACCGCCGCTGATGGCGGTGCGCGCGCCGAAGAACGCGCCGACCATCAGCGCCGAGCCCATCGCCAGGCCCACCGCCCAGTCCACCTGACCCGAGAAGATGAACACCGACAGCGCCGCAGCGTTGCTGACGAAGTTCATGCTGCGCGCCACGCCGCTGGCCTTGACCAGGTCGATGGGGTAGAGCAGCAGGGTGCTGACGGTCCAGAACGCGCCGGTGCCCGGGCCGGCGACGCCGTCGTAGAAGCCCAGGGTGAAGCCCTGGGGGAACTGCCATTTCTTCTTCACCACCACGTTGGCGTCCAGCGGGGCCTTCGGCGTGCCGCCGAACAGCAGGTAGACGCCGCAGGCGAAGACGATCACCGGCAGCATCTTGTTCAGCCATTCCGCCGGCAGGTAGTGGGCGATGACCGCGCCGAGCAGGGCGCCGATCAACGTGCCGACCAGGGCATGGCGCCACTGCGCCGGATGGAACAGCTTGCGCCGGTAGTAGGTGAAGCCGGCGGTGGCCGAGCCGAAGGTGGAACTGAGCTTGTTGGTACCCAGTACCAGGTGGGGCGGCATGCCGGCGGTGAGCAGGGCGGGCGTGGTCAGCAGGCCGCCACCGCCGGCGATGGCATCGATGAAACCGGCGACGAAGGCTACTGCGGCGAGAATGGCGAGGGTGGTGAGGTCAACGCTGAGTTCGAAAGGCATGGGGCATCTTGATCGGCAGGAGAGGCGGCGGGATGGCCCGCTGGAAGCGGGTTATCTTACCGAGTTCCGAACCTGTTTGACGCCTTATTTGACCGTAGGAACGTGGCTTGCCCGCAAAGGTCTGCTTCGCGGGCAAGCCACGCTCCTACACGCTAACGCGCGCGTCGGCCTGAATCAGGACAGGAACCCGCCATCCACGTTCAGCGACACCCCGGTGGTGTAGCTGGAGGCATCGCTGGCCAGGTACAGCACCGCGCCGGCCATTTCCTTCGGATCGGCCACGCGCTTGAGCGGCACCTGCTGCAGGACGCTGTTGAGGATGGCGTCGTTCTTCACCAGCGCCGAGGCGAACTTGGTGTCGGTCAGGCCCGGCAGCAGGGCATTGCAGCGGATGCCGAACTGCGCGCATTCCTTGGCGAAGACCTTGGTCATGTTGATCACCGCGGCCTTGGTCACCGAGTAGATGCCCTGGTAGGCACCTGGCGAGACGCCGTTGATCGAGGCGACGTTGATGATGCTGCCGCCACCGTTGGCGCGCATCAGCTTGCCGGCTTCCACCGACATGAAGAAGTAGCCGCGGATGTTCACGTCGACGGTCTTCTGGAACGCGCTCAGGTCGGTATCCAGCACGTTGCAGAACTGCGGGTTGGTCGCGGCGTTGTTGACCAGGATGTCCAGGCGTCCGAATTCTTCGCCGATGCGCGCGAATACCGCGCTGATCTGCTCCATCTCGCCGATATGGCAGGCGATGGCAGTGGCCTTGCCGCCCGCGGCGATGATGGCCTCGGCGACCTGCTGGCAGCCGTCCAGCTTGCGGCTGGAGACGATCACATGGGCACCCTGCTGGGCCAGCAGGTGGGCGATGGCTTCGCCGATGCCGCGACTGGCCCCGGAAACGAAGGCGATCTTGCCGTCGAGGTCGAACAGTTGGGTCTTGGACATGGTGGATTCCTTGTTGTCGTTGTTCACAGGCTGGACGCTTCGATGACCTTCAGGCTCATTTGCTCCAGCAGTTTGTTCATGTGGATGAACTGGGCGAAGCGCTTGTCCTGGGTCTGGCCATGGTAGAAGCGGTAGTAGATCTGCTGGACGATCCCGGCCAGGCGGAACAGGCCGTAGGTGTAGTAGAAATCGAAGTTGCTGATCTCGATCCCGGCACGCTCGGCGTAGTAGTCGACGAACTGGCGGCGGGTCAGCATGCCCGGGGCGTTGGACGGCTGGCGGCGCATCAGTTGCATCGGCGCCGGGTCGTCGGCCTCGATCCAGTAGGCCAGGGTGTTGCCCAGGTCCATCAGCGGGTCGCCGATGGTGGTCATCTCCCAGTCGAGCACGCCGATGATGCGCATCGGGTTCTCGGCGTCGAGGATGACGTTGTCGAAGCGATAGTCGTTATGAATGATGCCCGGGCGCGGGTGGTCCGCCGGCATTTTCTCGCGCAGCCAGGCGATCACCGCTTCCCAGTGTGGCGCATCCGGGGTCAGGGCCTTCTCGTAGCGGCTGCTCCAGCCTTCGATCTGGCGCTGCACATAGCCTTGCGGCTTGCCCAGGTCGGCCAGGCCGACGGCGTGGTAATCGACCTGGTGCAGCTCCACCAGGCGGTCGATGAAGCTCTTGCACAGGGTCTCGGTGCGCGCGGCGTCGAAGCCCAGCTCAGGCGGCAGGTCGGAGCGCAGGATGATGCCGTTGACCCGCTCCATGACATAGAACTCGCCGCCGATCAGCGCCTCGTCGGTGCAGTGCACGTAAGCCTTGGGGCAATACGGGAAGCCGGCGTTGAGCTGATTGAGGATGCGGAATTCGCGACCCATGTCGTGAGCCGACTTGACCTTGACGCCGAACGGCGGACGGCGCAGGACGAACTCGCGCTCCGGGTAGCTGACCAGGTAGGTCAGGTTCGATGCGCCGCCAGGGAACTGGCTGATCACCGGCGTGCCGCTGAGGCCGGGGATATGCGCTTTCAGGTACGGGTCGATCAGGGCGGGATCGAGCTCCTCGCCGGCGCGGACCTGGGTGGACTGATCGGTGAGCGTCATACTTTTCCCTTATTTTGGTGGCCATGGAACATTGGCTAATCTAATTCTCGCGCCCGTGGCTGCCAAGCGTGGCCACGTCTTATTGGCGTGGGTGTTGCCGGTCGATCACCGTCCCTGATGCTGTGCATTGCACGGGCGAAAAAAAACCGAAGCTGGGCGACCGGCTTCGGTTCTTTCGTCACGGGCGTGGTGATTACGCCGGGAACAGCTCGCTGAGCTTCATCGACAGCATCATGTCGCCTTCGACGCGCAGCTTGCCGCCCATGAATGCCTGCATGCCATCGGTATCGCCGCTGACGATGCCTTTCAGGGTTTCGCTGTCCATGACCAGGGTGCAGTTGGCGTCGGCGTTCTCACCTTCCTGCAGGTCGCAGGTGCCATCCTTGACGATCAGGGCGTAGTGCTTGTCTTCATCGGTGATGTTGAAACCGAAGATCAGGTCCAGGCCGGCGGCAGCGCTCGGGTTGAACTTGGCTTTCATGGCTTCGACTGCTTTGGCGACTTCGCTCATGGTGTTTTCCTTATTGAGTGGTTTCAGTGACGCAGGGTCGTTACAGGCCGGACTCATCGCCAGGTGACGAGTTCCGGCACCCTCAGCAGCCGCAGATGGGCTTGGCTGTTGAAGGAGGCCAGGGTCACCTCGCTACCGCGGAACTTCAGCTGGTTGAGCGAGGTGTTGATGATCTGCCAGTTCAGCTCGAAGGCCTGGCTGGGGCTGACGCCGGTGATGCGGTGGAGCAGGGCGGCGATGGTGCCGCCGGAGGTGAAGATGGCGATATTGCCGCCACCGGCAGCCTGGTCCAGCACGCGCTGCAGGCCGTCGCCGGTGCGCTGGACGAACGCCGCCCAGCTTTCCAGGCCTTCGCGGTCGTACTGGCCGCTGTGCCAGCGCTGCACGATGAGGGCGAACAGGCGCTGGAATTCGGCGCGGTGTTCGCGGGCATTGCGCAGCACGTGCAGGGCTTCCGGTTCGTCCGGCAGCAGGCCGGGGAGCAGGGCGCGGATCACCGCGTCGGCATCGAACTCGTTGAAGGCGACATCGGTTTCCACCTCGGGCACGGCGATGCCAGCGTCATGCATGGCACCCAGGGCCAGGCGCGCGGTGTCCTGCTGGCGGCGCAGATCGCCGGCGAGGCAGCGATCGAACTGCACGCCGAGCTGCACCAGGTGCGCGCCGAGTGCTTCGCTCTGGCGCATGCCAATGGACGAGAGAACATCGTAGTCATCGCAACCGAAGGAGGCCTGGCCATGTCGTATCAGGTAGATGCTGCCCACGTCGTACACCTGGGTAAGAAGATTCTGGCGAGGGTAGGTTGCCACTGACCCGGTGTCAACGAAAAAACATACAAGCGTTTGAAAAGAGCGTTTGAACTGTACTGCCAGACGTTTCCTACGCTGGCTAGGGCGATTTGCCGTCGGTATGCTTCACTATCGTTTTCGCGCCAGATGGGCGCAGGTCAACAAGGAGTAATCGTGGAGTTTCTTGCAGAGTACGCAAGCTTTCTCGCTAAAACCGCCACTCTGGTGATTGCGCTGCTGATCGTGCTGTCGGCCATCGCCGGCATGCGCGGCAAGGGGCGGCGCAAGGCCGGAGGGCATTTGCAGGTCACCCGGCTCAATGAGTTCTACAAGGACCTGCGCGAGCGCCTGGAGTCCGGGTTGCTGGAGAAGCACCAGCTCAAGGCCCTGCGCAAGCAGCAGGCCAAGGAGCAGAAGAAACTGAAGAAGGCGCCGGTGGACGAAAAGCCGCGGGTCTTCGTGCTGGATTTCGACGGTGATATCAAGGCTTCGGCGACCGAAAGCCTGCGCCATGAAATCACCGCCGTGCTCAGCCTGGCCACCGCCCGGGATGAAGTGGTGCTGCGTCTGGAAAGCGGTGGCGGCATGGTGCACAGCTATGGCCTGGCCGCCTCGCAACTGGCGCGCATTCGTCAGGCCGGGGTGCCCTTGACCGTGTGCATCGACAAGGTCGCCGCCAGTGGCGGTTACATGATGGCGTGCATCGGCGAGCGCATCGTCAGTGCGCCATTCGCCATCCTCGGTTCCATCGGCGTGGTGGCGCAGCTGCCCAACGTCAACCGGCTGCTGAAGAAGCACGATATCGATTTCGAAGTGCTCACCGCCGGCGAGTACAAGCGCACCCTGACGGTGTTCGGCGAGAACACCGAGAAGGGCCGGGAGAAGTTCCAGGAAGACCTGGACGTGACCCACCAGCTGTTCAAGGATTTCGTCTCGCGCTATCGGCCGCAGTTGCATATCGACGACGTGGCGACCGGCGAGGTGTGGCTGGGCGTGGCGGCGCTGAACAAGCAGCTGGTGGATGAACTGAAGACCAGCGACGAGTACCTCAGCGAACGGGCGCGGGAATCGAACCTGTATCACCTGCACTATGCCGAGCGCAAAAGCCTGCAGGAGCGGGTGGGATTGGCGGCCAGCGGGGCGGTGGAGAATACCGTGCTGGGGATCTGGAGCAGGATCAGCCGCTGGAAGTGACCTGTTGGGCCTCATCGCGGGCAACGCCCGCTCCCACAGGTCTCGCGGTGCACGCAACACGTGTGGGAGCGGGCGTTGCCCGCGATGAGGCCCTCAGAAACGAAAAAGCCCCGTCAGGTTGACGGGGCTTTTTCATTGCAGCGAAACGCTCAGCGCCGACGGAACAGCGGCAGCGGCTCGTCGGTGGCGGCCTGGTAGGTCACCGAGAAGTCCTTGAGGCTTTCCAGCGCGTCTTCCGGGCTCTTGTCGGCACGGATGGCGAAGGCGTCGAAACCGCAACGGGCCATGTAGAACAGCTGGTCGCGCAGCACGTCGCCGATGGCACGCAGCTCGCCGGTGAACTTGTAGCGGTCACGCAGCAGGCGCGCATTGGAGTAGTTGCGCCCGTCGGTGAAGGCCGGGAAGTTCAGGGCGATGACCTGGAAGTTGCCGACGTCTTCACCGATTTCCTCGGCTTCCTCGTCGCTGTCCAGCCACACCCCGAGGCCGCCGTCGCGGGCTTTCAGGGCATGGGCGTGGTCGCGCCAGAGTTGCAGCGGCACGATGTAGTCGTCGCAGTTGGTCAGTTCGTCGAGGGTCACGTCCTTGGGCAGCAGGTGCCAGGTTTCGTCGACGATCTGGTTGTTCTTAATGATTCGCTGCATAGACGCGCTCCTTGAAGGGGTCGATGCCGATACGCTGGTAGGTGTCGATGAAGCGCTCGTCTTCGGTACGTTTTTCCACGTACACGGCGATCAGTTTCTCGATCACGTCCGGCATGTCGTCCTGGGCGAAGGACGGGCCGAGGATCTTGCCGAGGCTGGCGTCGCGGCTGGCGCTGCCACCCAGGGAGACCTGGTAGAACTCTTCGCCTTTCTTGTCCACGCCAAGGATGCCGATGTGGCCGACGTGGTGGTGGCCGCAGGCGTTCATGCAGCCGGAGATGTTCAGGTCCAGCTCGCCGATGTCGAACAGGTAGTCCAGGTCGTCGAAACGGCGCTGGATGGATTCGGCGATCGGGATCGACTTGGCATTGGCCAGGGAGCAGAAGTCACCGCCCGGGCAGCAGATGATGTCGGTCAGCAGGCCGATGTTCGGCGTGGCGAAGCCGTGTTCGCGCAGTTCCAGCCAGAGGGCGTGCAGTTGGGCCTGCTCGACGTCGGCGAGGATGATGTTCTGCTCGTGGGAGGTGCGCAGCTGGCCGAAGCTGTAGCGCTCGGCGAGGTCGGCGACCTTGTCCAGTTGCTTGTCGGTCAGGTCGCCGGGGGCGACGCCGGTGGGCTTGAGCGACAGGGTCACGGCCACGTAGCCCGGCTTCTTGTGCGCCAGGGTGTTGCGCACGCGCCAGCGGGCGAAGCCCGGGTGCTGCTGGTCGAGTTCGGCCAGTTGCACGTCGAGGTTGTCCAGGGCCTTGTAGTCCGGGTCGACGAAGTGCTTGGCGACGCGGTGCACTTCGGCGTCGGTCAGGGTGGTGCTGCCGCCGCGCAGGTGGACCATCTCGGCCTCGACCTTCTCGGCGAAGACTTCCGGCGTCAGGGCCTTGACCAGGATCTTGATCCGCGCCTTGTACTTGTTGTCACGGCGACCGTAACGGTTGTACACGCGCAGGATGGCGTCCAGGTAGCTGAGCAGGTCCTGCCACGGCAGGAACTCGTTGATGAAGGCGCCGACCACCGGGGTACGGCCCAGGCCGCCACCGACCAGGACGCGGAAGCCCAGCTCGCCGGCCTCGTTGTGCACTGGCTCCAGGCCGATATCGTGCACCTCGATGGCCGCGCGGTCGCTCTTCGAGCCGTTGATGGCGATCTTGAACTTGCGCGGCAGGTAGGCGAATTCCGGGTGGAAGGTGGTCCACTGGCGGACGATCTCGCACCAGGGGCGCGGGTCGATCAGCTCATCGGCGGCGACGCCGGCGAACTGGTCGGTGGTGACGTTGCGCAGGCAGTTGCCGCTGGTCTGGATCGCGTGCATCTGCACGGTGGCCAGTTCGGCGAGGATCTCCGGGATGTCTTCCAGCGCCGGCCAGTTGTACTGCACGTTCTGCCGGGTGCTGATGTGCGCGTAGCCCTTGTCGTAGTCGCGAGCGATCTTCGCCAGCAGGCGGGTCTGGCGCGAGGTCAGCTGGCCGTAGGGCACGGCGACCCGCAGCATCGGGGCAAAACGTTGGATATAGAGGCCATTCTGCAGTCGCAGAGGGCGGAATTCTTCTTCGCTCAGCTCTCCGGCCAGATAGCGGCGGGTCTGATCCCGGAACTGCTTGACGCGGTCCTCGATGATCCGCTGATCGTACTCGTCGTATACGTACATAGGGGTCCTGTTCTCAAGCTGCTTGCAGCTAATCGCGCGCACGGCCGCGCACTCCGGATGCGGAGCCGGGGAAAGATAGCAGTTTGTATTTATGTGAAAAAGTGATGTTTTTGCATATGCAAAGAACAGATTGGACTAAGTGAGACTGGCTAGCGTTTGGCCGCTCATCCGACCGTCCGCCGAGCGGTAAAAGTCCCTGCTTGAGCAAAGGACATTGCTGGACTTAACTGCTGGGGGTGTGCATTCCCATAACCACTACAACAAGAGGCGATGCAATGGGAAACCCGATCAAAACCGGCAAGACGGACAGCAGTGTGGACGCATGGGCAATTCTCTGCCTGATCGTGCTCGTGGTCGTTACCGCCGTGTACTGGGTCAGTCACCAGTGATGGAACACCAAGACTGAGCAGCAGTAACCGTGACCTGAACCGAAACCGCCCGCGGCATGGACCCCGCGGGCGGTTTTCGTTTGCCTGGACGGATCAGCGGGCGGTCAGGTGCAGGGCGAGCTGGACCAGGCCGTAGAGCACGAGGATGAACACCAGGGTGAAGGCGGTGCCCATGGCGATGAAGTGCGAGGGCTTGCCGTGGGTGAAGTCGCGGGCGCGGTTCTTCCCGCTCTGCACGCCGAAGGCGGCGGCCAGGACGCTGTGCAGGAGTTGCCAGAAGGTTGGGGGCTTGCCTTGGGGGTCGTCCATGGTCCGCTCCTCGTCGGGGTGTGACGGAGAGTCTAGCTGCTCTGGCGAAGATGCCCTCATGGACGCCTGGCTTGCCTCGTAGGAGCGTGGCTTGCCCGCGAAGGACCGCGGAGCGGTCCCTGAATCTGCGCGAATTCGGGGACCGCTCCGCGGTCCTTCGCGGGCAAGCCACGCTCCTACGAGAGCAAGCCACGTTCCCGCGAGGGGCGGACAATCCGGTGTCAGTTCTCGTAGCCGAGATTCGGCGCCAGCCAGCGTTCGCTCACCGCGATGTCCTGGCCCTTGCGCGCGCTGTAGCTCTCGATCTGATCCTTCTCCACCTTGCCCACCGCGAAGTACTGCGCCTGCGGATGGGCGAAGTACCAGCCGCTGACCGCCGCCGCCGGGAACATGGCGAAGTGTTCGGTGAGGAACACGCCGCTCGGCCCGGTCTCGCCGATCTCGGTGCCGTCGAGCAGGCGGAACAGGGTTTCCTTCTCGGTGTGGTCCGGGCACGCCGGGTAGCCCGGGGCAGGGCGGATGCCCGAGTACTGCTCCTTGATCAGCGCCTCGTTGTCCAGGTGCTCGTCCTTCGCGTAACCCCAGTGCTCCTTGCGCACCTGTTCGTGCAGCCATTCGGCGCAGGCTTCGGCCAGGCGGTCGGCGAGGGCCTTGACCATGATCGAGCTGTAGTCGTCGCCCTTGTCCTGGTAGGCCTTGGCCACTTCCTCGGCACCGATGCCGGCGGTGGTGATGAAGCCGCCGACATAGTCGTTGACGCCGCTGTCCTTCGGCGCGACGAAGTCGGCCAGGGAGAAGTTCGGCTTGTTGTCCGGCTTGATGGTCTGCTGGCGCAGGTGGTGCAGGCGCGCCAGCGGCTGGCCGTCGTCGCCGTAGACTTCGATATCGTCGTCCGCCACCTGGTTGGCCGGCCAGAAGCCGAACACCGCACGGGCGCTGATCAGCTTCTCGTCGATCAGCCTGGCCAGCATCTGCTGTGCATCGTCATACAGTGCGGTGGCGGCTTCACCGACCACCTCGTCGCTGAGGATGCGCGGGAACTTGCCGGCCAGGTCCCAGGAGATGAAGAACGGGGTCCAGTCGATGTACTCGGCGAGCACCTTGAGGTCGATGTTCTCCAGCACCTTCACGCCGGTGAAGGAGGGCACCACGGCCTGGTAGCCGGCCCAGTCGTACTGCGGCTTGGCGGCGATGGCCTGGGCGTAGCTCAGGCGCTCGGTGCGCGCGCTGCGGTTGGCGGTGCGCTCGCGGACCTCGACATAGTCGGCACGGGTCTTCTCGACGAAGGCCGGCTTCAGTTCCTTCGACAGCAGCTGCGTGGCCACACCCACCGCGCGCGAGGCATCGGTGACGTAGACCACCGCGTCGTTGCTGTAGCGCGGCTCGATCTTCACCGCGGTGTGCGCCTTGGAGGTGGTGGCGCCGCCGATCATCAGCGGCAGGTGGAAGTCCTGGCGCTGCATTTCCCGGGCGACGTGGACCATCTCGTCCAGCGACGGGGTGATCAGCCCGGACAGGCCGATGATGTCGCATTTCTCCTCGCGGGCGACCTGGAGGATCTTCTCCGCCGGCACCATCACGCCGAGGTCGACGATGTCGTAGCCGTTACAGCCCAGGACCACGCCGACGATGTTCTTGCCGATGTCGTGCACGTCGCCTTTGACCGTGGCCATGAGGATCTTGCCCTTGGCTTCCGGCTTGTCGCCCTTTTCTTCCTCGATGAACGGAATCAGGTGGGCTACCGCCTGTTTCATCACCCGCGCCGATTTCACCACCTGCGGCAGGAACATCTTGCCGGCGCCGAACAGGTCGCCGACCACGTTCATGCCGCTCATCAGCGGGCCTTCGATGACTTCGATCGGCCGCGCGCATTGCTGCCGGCATTCCTCGGTGTCTTCGACGATGAACGCGGTGATGCCCTTGACCAGGGCGTGCTCCAGGCGTTTTTCCACCGGCAGGGAGCGCCACTCCTCGGTTTCGACTTCCTTGGCCGCGCCGCCGCCACGGTAGTCGTCGGCGATCGCCAGCAGCGCATCGGTGCCTTCCGGCGTGCGGTTGAGCACCACGTCCTCGACCTTCTCGCGCAGCGCCGCGGGGATCTCGTCGTAGATCTCCAGCTGGCCGGCGTTGACGATACCCATGGTCAGGCCGTTCTGGATCGCGTGGTAGAGGAACACCGAGTGGATCGCCTCGCGCACCGGGTTGTTGCCGCGGAACGAGAACGACACGTTGGACACACCGCCCGACGACAGCGCGTGGGGCAGGTTGTCACGGATGTAGGCGCAGGCTTCGATGAAGTCCACGGCGTAGTTGTTGTGTTCCTCGATGCCGGTGGCGACGGCGAAGATGTTCGGGTCGAAGATGATGTCTTCCGGCGGGAAGCCCACCTCGTTGACCAGGATGTCGTAGCTGCGCTGGCAGATTTCCTTCTTGCGCGCGGCGGTGTCGGCCTGGCCGACCTCGTCGAAGGCCATCACCACCACCGCGGCGCCGTAGCGCTTGCACAGGCGGGCGTGATGCTTGAAGGCCTCGACGCCTTCCTTCATCGAGATCGAGTTGACGATGCCCTTGCCCTGGATGCACTTGAGGCCGGCCTCGATCACTTCCCACTTGGAGGAGTCGATCATGATCGGCACCCGGGAAATGTCCGGTTCACCGGCGATCAGGTTGAGGAAACGGACCATGGCCGCCTGGGAGTCGAGCATCCCTTCGTCCATGTTGATGTCGATCACCTGGGCGCCGGCCTCGACCTGCTGCAGGGCGACTTCCAGGGCCTCGGTGTAGTTCTCCTCGCGGATCAGCCGGGCGAACTTGGCCGAGCCGGTGATGTTGGTGCGCTCGCCGACGTTGACGAACAGCGAGTCGCGATCGATGGTGAACGGCTCCAGGCCCGACAGGCGGCAGGCCGGGGCGATGTCAGGAATGGCCCGTGGCTTGTACTTGGCGACCGCCTCGGCGATGGCCTGGATATGCCCCGGGGTGGTGCCGCAGCAACCGCCGATGATGTTGAGGAAGCCGCTGGCGGCGAATTCCTCGACCACCAAGGCCATTTCCGCCGGGGTCTCGTCGTATTCGCCGAAGGCGTTGGGCAGGCCGGCGTTGGGGTGCGCGGAGACGTGGGTGCCGGCCTTGTTCGACAGCTCTTCGAGGTACGGACGCAGATCCTTGGCACCGAGGGCGCAGTTCAGGCCGACGGAGATCGGCTTGGCGTGGCGCACCGAGTTCCAGAACGCCTCGGTGGTCTGCCCGGACAGGGTGCGCCCGGAGGCGTCGGTGATGGTCCCGGAGATCATGATCGGCAGTTCGATGCCGTCGTCCTCGAACACCTGCTGCACGGCGAAGATCGCCGCCTTGGCGTTGAGGGTGTCGAAGATGGTCTCGATCAGGATCAGGTCGGCGCCGCCCTCGATCAGGCCGCGGGTGGCCTCGATGTAGTTTTCCACCAGTTCGTCGAAGGTGACGTTGCGGTAGCCGGGGTCGTTGACGTCCGGGGAGATCGAGCAGGTACGGCTGGTCGGGCCGAGCACGCCGGCGACGAAGCGCGGACGGTCCGGGGTCTCCAGGGTCTTGGCGTCGGCCACCTGGCGGGCGATGCGCGCGCCCTCGACGTTGAGCTCGTACACCAGCTCTTCCATGTCGTAGTCGGCCTGGGAGATGCGGGTGGCGTTGAAGGTGTTGGTTTCGAGAATGTCGGCGCCGGCGTCCAGGTAAGCCTTCTCGATCGCCGCGATGACATCCGGACGGCTCAGCAGGAGCAGGTCGTTGTTGCCCTTGACGTCGCTCGGCCAGTCGGCGAAGCGGCTGCCACGATAGTCTTGTTCCTCCAGGCGGTAACTTTGGATCATAGTGCCCATGCCGCCATCTAGAATCAGGATGCGCTCTTGGAGTGCTTGCTGAAGTGCTTGGAAACGAGCGCTGCGGTCAGACATTGGGACTACCTGGGGCGGACAAGGAGAAAAGTGGCGGGATGATAACAAAGTTGTGTGCTTTTTAGACGTGCGGCACATTTGCATGAATTTGATTCATGTTGCACCCGTCGCCCCAGCATAGAATCGTGAAAAGCCTTTTGAAAACCAGGACATACGGCACATGGTGCATCGCTTGATTGCCGGCGCCTTCGCACTGCTCATCAGCAGCGCGGCGCTAGGGCAAGCCCCTCAGACTTCACCGGCCATTTCCTATACCCGGGATATCCAGCCGATCTTCACCGAGAAGTGCGTGGCCTGCCACGCCTGCAACGACGCCGCCTGCCAGCTCAACCTGGGCAGCGCCGAGGGCGCCAGTCGCGGCGCGTCGAAGGTGCCCGTCTACCAGGGCGACCGCAGCCAGGCGGTGCCCCCGACCCGGCTGTTCTACGATGCCAGCGGCCCGGCTGCCTGGCAGAAACTCGGCTTCAGCTCGGTGCTCGACAGCCGCGGCAGCCAGGCCGCGCTGATGGCGCGCATGCTCGAGCTGGGTCACGCCAGGCCGCTGGTGCCTAACGCGAAGATCCCCGACAACATCGTGCTGGGACTCAACCGCGACAACAGTTGCCCGCTGCCCGGCGAGTTCGACGCCTATGCCAAGGCCCATCCGCAGGAGGGGATGCCGTTGGCGGTGACCGGCCTCACCGACGCCCAGTACCAGACCCTGCAACGCTGGCTGGCCCAGGGCGCGCCGGTGGAGCAGAACCCGCTACGAGCGAGCGCCAGGGAAGCGGCGCAGATCGAGGACTGGGAAGCCCTGCTCAACCGTCCCGGGTCCACCGAGGCGCTGGTCGGTCGCTGGCTGTACGAGCATCTGTTCCTCGCGCACATCCACTTTGTCGGCGGCGAGCCGGGGCATTTCTTCCAGTGGGTGCGCTCGCGCACGCCGAGCGGCCAGCCCATCGACCTGATCGCCACGCGGCGGCCCAACGATCCGCCGGGTACTGACTTCTATTACCGGCTGATGCCCGTGCAGGGCGTGATCGTGCACAAGACCCACATCACCTATCCGCTGGGGCCGCAGAAGCTCAAGCGGGTGAAGCAGCTGTTCTACAGCGGCGACTGGCATGCGAAATCGCTGCCGGGCTACGGCCCGCGCCATCGCGCCAACCCGTTCGAGACCTTCGAGGCGATTCCCGCCGTGGCGCGCTACCAGTTCATGCTGGACAACGCCGAGTACTTCGTCCGCACCTTCATCCGCGGCCCGGTATGCCGCGGCCAGATCGCCACCGACGTGATCCGCGACAACTTCTGGGCGCTGTTCCAGGAACCGGCCCACGACCGCTACGTCACCGATGCCGCCTATCGTGAAGAAGCCACACCGTTGCTGGCCATGCCCGGGCAGATCGACGACGTTGGCAGTATTCTCAGCCTCTGGCATGCCTACCGCGACAAGCGCAACGAATACGAGAGCCTGCGCCGCGACACCTATGCCGACATGCCGCCGCCGAGCTGGTCGACCCTGTGGGCCGGCAACGACAACGCGCTGCTGACCATCTTCCGCCACTTCGACAGTGCCTCGGTGACCAAGGGCCTGATCGGCGACGTGCCGCTGACCATGTGGCTGTTCGACTATCCGCTGTTCGAACGCACCTACTACCAGCTGGCGGTCAACTTCGACGTGTTCGGCAATGTGTCGCACCAGGCGCAGACGCGGCTGTACTTCGACCTGATTCGCAACGGCGCCGAGGTCAACTTCCTGCGCCTGATGCCGGCCAGCAAGCGCGGTGCGGTGCTGAGCAACTGGTACCAGAACAGCGGCAAGGTGAAGATGTGGATGGACTACGAGGAGATCGACACCAGCACGCCGAGCGCGCTGAAGCTCGATCCGCACCATCCCGTGCGTGACTTCGGCCTCAAGCTGATCGAGCGCAGCGGCAGCCTCAACGCGGCGCCGGACCCGATCAACCGCTGCACTGGCGCCTACTGCTCGCGGCCGCAGATGAGCGAGGAGTTTCGTGATGTCGAGCAGGCGCTCAGCCGCCTGGTCTCACGGCCGGCGGCGGGGCTGAAGGTCATCGGCCAGTTGCCCGAGGCGACCCTGCTGCGGATCGAGGGGCAGGGCGGTCAGCGTCAGGTCTACAGCCTGCTGCGCAACCGGGCGCACAGCAACGTCGCCTTCATGCTCGGCGAGGCCTACCGCTACCAGCCGGGACTGGACACCCTGACCCTGGTTCCGGGGGTGCTGAGCAGCTATCCGAACTTCATGTTCAACGTGCCGGCCAGCGATGTGCCGGAGTTCGTCGAGGACCTGGAGGCGGCGCGCGACGACAAGGACCGTTTCGAGCGCGTGGTCATGCGCTGGGGCGTGCGCCGCAGTCACCCACAGTTCTGGCGCTACTTCCATGACCTCAATACCTACATCCAGGAGACCGATCCGGTGGAGGCGGGGGTGCTGGACATGAACCGCTACGAGAACCTGTGAATTTTGGGGCTGCTCTGCGACCCTTCGCGAGCAAGCTCGCTCCCACAAAGGCCATTGCGCAGGCCACTGTGGGAGCGAGCTTGCTCGCGAAGGCCTGCGCAGCAGGCCCATCTTTTATTTCCCGACTCAATTGCTAGGACTTTGTTCGCCGCCGCGCATGTCGTAAACTGCCGACAAGCCTGTGAGGAAATTCCATGAGTGCCATAACCATTACCGACGCCGCGCACGATTACCTGGCCGATCTGCTGTCCAAGCAGAACACCCCGGGAATCGGTATTCGAGTTTTCATCACCCAACCCGGCACCCAATATGCCGAAACCTGCATTGCCTACTGCAAGCCGGGTGAAGAAAAGCCGGAAGACACCGCGCTGGGTCTGAAGAGCTTTACCGCCTACATCGACGCCGTCAGCGAGCCGTTTCTCGACGACGCCGTCGTCGACTATGCCACCGACCGCATGGGCGGCCAGCTGACCATCAAGGCGCCGAACGCCAAGGTGCCGATGGTCAACGACGACAGCCCGCTGAACGAGCGGATCAACTACTACCTGCAGACCGAGATCAACCCGGGGCTGGCCAGCCACGGTGGCCAGGTCAGCCTGATCGAAGTGGTCGAGGACGGCATCGCCGTGCTGCAGTTCGGCGGCGGCTGCCAGGGCTGCGGCCAGGCCGATGTGACCCTGAAGGACGGCATCGAGCGCACCCTGCTCGAACGCATTCCGGAGCTCAAGGGCGTACGCGACGTGACCGACCACTCGCAGAAAGAAAACGCCTACTACTGAGGCGATGAAAAGAGCGGAGCCCAAGGGCTCCGCTCTTTTTTCAGGGTGCCGGGCTCTGGTGGAGATGGGAGGCGAGTTCCATGGCTTCATGCAGAACCCGAACTACCTCGACCACCTCATCACGACCTTGCCGATAGAAAAGGATATGGCGGGGTTTCAGTACCCGGGCCTGGCTGCGGCAGAAGATCAGGTGAAGACTTCTGAGACCCGCAGCGATCTCTTCTCGTGCCTGACTACCTGCTCGCTGCGGATCATCACCGATGGCATGCAGTCCCGCTTGTAGCAACTCCTGGTAGCGTCGGCGTGCGCCAAGTCCGAACTTGTCCTGGGTGAAGCGGAGGATGTCCGCGATGTCATCACGGGCCTGCCGGGAAATTCGTAATTTCACAGGCTCTCCAGATATCGGTCCAGATCCTCTGTGGCAACTTCATCGAAATCCCCGGCCTCCAGTTGCATCATGCCAGTCGAAGTGGCACTGCGCAGGGCTTCGAGCCGAGCAGCCTCCTTTGCCTCATGTTCCAGCAGCAGGCGCAGACCGGCACGCACAGCTTCGCTGAAGTTCTGGTAGCGGCCGCTGTCGACCAGATCCTCGATGGATTTTTCCATGGGGTTGGGGACGATGACATTGTGGGTAGCCATGGCACAGCTTCCGGTTCGGCGATTGATATGGCGTTTTATGCCATAGCGTTCATGGCAGTGGCAAACGTCGCGGACGGCCGGATTGACCAGAGATGAGCTTCGCGGCCAACCAGGCCAACCGCATGGTGGTCGTCATCGGCCACTGCCCGGACTCCGTCAGAAGTCATAGCTGACACTCGTGTAGTAAAACGCCCCCTGCGCCCCCTCCGGCGAAGTGATCGAATACTTCGGCACGCCATACAGTTGAGCGCCTTTCGACTTGTCCGGATGACTGTCGAACAGGTTGATCGCACCCACCGACAGTTTCAGGCCCAGGTCGAAGCGATAGCTCAGGTCCAGGTCGGTGACCCATTGCGGACTGAAGGTCTGGTCCAGCGCCGGGTTGCTGGCGTTGAGGCTTTTCCATTCGCCATAGCGGCGCTGGGTGACGGTCAGGCCCCAGTTCTCGTACAGCCAGTTGGCGCTCAGGGTCAGCTTGTTGTCCGGGGTGCCATGCTCGATCAGGCCCTGGGTGGTCCGGCCGACGATCTGCTCGCCACCGATGCCGCCGACATCACGCAGCTCGGTGATGCGCGTGCGGGTCTTGGCGAAGCCGGCATTCAGGTCCAGCCGCCCGTAGGCCGCCAGGTCCAGCTGGTACTGCCCGCTCAGCTCGATGCCGTCGGTCCGGGTGTCGGCGATATTGGTGTAGAACGCCGCGCTCTGGATGTTGGCGTAGGGCGTGCCGGCGAAGATCGGCCCGACCACATTGGACGGCAGCTGGTCGGAAAGGGTGATGCGATTGTCGATGTCGATGCGGTAGGCGTCGACGCTCAGCGAGGCATTGCCCAGGGGCCGCCAGACCAGGCCCAGGGAATAGTTGGTGGACTCCTCGGGCTTCAGCGCGCGGCCACCGAGCAGCGCTGCTTCCGGGCTGTCGGCGCGCAGGGTGCGCTGCTGCACCTCGACCCAGTTGCCACTGCCCGACGGCTGTTCCACCACCTGCACGCTGAACGACGACAGCCCGCTCTGTACCAGTGACGGCGCGCGATAGCCGCTGCTGAGGCTGCCGCGGGCGGCGATCTGCGGGGTGAAGTCGTAGCGCAGCGACAGCTTGCCGTTGGTGGTGTCGCCGAAGTCCGAGTAATGCTCGGAACGCACCGCCAGGCCGGCCTGGAACTTGTCGGTGAGCTGCCCTTCGAGATCCAGGTAGGCGCCGAAGACCTTGCGCTCCAGCGCGGCGGCATCGACCTGGGTGATGCCCGAGTAGTAGCCCGGAAGGCGTCGCCGGGTGATCGGGTCGAGGGTGTTGAACAGCGCGCCGTTCTGCCAGCCCGCCGCTTCGCCGGCGCTCAGGCGGTAGTTTTCCTTGCGCCAGGCGAGGCCGGCGGAAACGGTCAGCGGCTTGGCCAGCAGGTCGGTGGGGAAATCGCGGACCCAGTCCAGGGTCAGGTTGCGCTGCTCGTTCTCGCGCTTGCCGGTGTAGATGTTGTAGGGGCTGGTCGTGCCCCAGCTGGGGTTGATCGCATCGCGGTCGCTGGACTCCAGGGTGTCGTTGCCATAGTTGGCGGCCAGGTCGAACTTGCCCAGGTGTTCGTTCTCGTAGCGCAGGCCGCCGGTGACGGCGTAGTCCTCCAGGGCGTAGAGGGTGATCGGCAGGCGTCCGTCCGGGTAGCGCGACAGGGCCACGCTGCCGTAGTTGTTGCGCAGGGTGGTGGGCGGATCGAAGAAGCCCTCGGCGTCGGTGTTCTTGTGCGCGTAGGTGGCGAAGCCGTAGGCGGTCAGGCCGTCGCCGACGCCGATCTCGCTGTTGGCGACGAAATTGTACTGGTCGGACACGCCGCCCGAGCCCCAGCGCCAGGTGCGGTAGCGGTTGTTCTGCTCGCGCGGCGTGTTCACGCTGGTGTCGCCGGGATAGAAGATGCGGTTGTCCGGTCGGGTGTCGCTGGCCGGGTCCTGGTTGCCGGCATCGAAGGCCAGGGTGAGGAAGCCGTCGTTGGGCAGGGCGAAGCCTTTCCAGCCACTGAGTTTGCGCTGCAGGCCGTCGCCCTTGTCGTAGCCGCCGAAGCGGTAGCCGAGGTTGCCGCCGTCGTCGTTCTCCTTGAGGACGATATTGATCACCCCGGCGATGGCGTCGGAGCCGTACTGGGCGGCTGCGCCATCGCGCAGGATCTCGACCCGCGACACCGCGCTCAGCGGGATCAGGCTGAGGTCCACCGCCGCCGCGCCGCGGCCGTTGGCCAGGCTCTGGCGGGTGACGTTGGCGCTGCTGTGGCGGCGCTTGCCGTTGACCAGCACCAGCACCTGGTCCGAGGCCAGGCCGCGCAGCGAGGCACCCTGGGCGATGGACCCGGCGAAGGCGCCCTGGGGCGACTGCGGGAAGCTGAAGGAGGGCGACAGCGCGGTGAGGGCGCCGGACAGGTCGCGGGCGCCGGTTTCCTCGAGGCGCTCGGCGCTGAGGACATCCACCGGCGCCGCGCTTTCCAGGGCGGTCACGTCGCTGCGGCGGGTGCCGACCACCACCACGGTATCGAGCTTGTCGCTTCGGGCGCCGCCAGCCGCGTCATCGGCCTGAACGACGGGCACGGCAAGGCTGCCGATGACCAGCGCGCTGGCGCCGGCCAAGGGATCTACACGGAACATGCAAGGCTACTCCTGTAACACGGAAGGGATGCCGGCGGTGCATGCCGCCGGCTGGCAGGATCAGAACCGGCTGGTGACGCTCAGGCCCACGGTGCGCGGGTCGCCGTAGGTGATCACGTACTGCCCGGCAGTACCGTTGGGGCGGCCATGCACCTGGTAGCGGCGGTCGGTGAGGTTGTTGACGAAGCCGGTGACGCTGAGCTTCTCGTCGGCGCTGAACCAGGTCAGGCGGCTGTTGGCCAGGGTGTAGTGGGGCTGGTTGAGCGGGGCGTCGGCGCTGCTCTGGCGGTCGGCGAGGAAGTATTCCTTGTCGCGGAAGCTGACATCGCCCCCGGCCACCAGCTTGCCGGGAATATCCAGCGGCAGGGTGTAGTCGGCACCCAGCGACACCACGTAGCGCGGCGAGCGCACGAAGCTGTTGCCGCTGTAGTCGGCGGTGACCGCGCCGGTGTTGGGGTTGGTGTTCTTGAAGTCGGTGTACTCGGTATCGAGGAACGACAGCGCGGCGCGCAGGTGCAGGCGGTCGGTGGGCTGGCCCTCGACTTCCAGCTCGGCGCCCTTGACCTTGCCCTTGGCGCCGTTGGTCAGCGCGGTGGTGAGGATGCCGCTGTTGACCGTCAGCAGGTTCACCTGGATGTCCTGGTAGTCGTAGTAGAAGACGTTGGCGTTGACCGTCAGGCGATGGTCGAACCACTCCGACTTCAGGCCCAGCTCGTAGGCATCCAGTTCTTCCGGATCGACCGTGGTCAACTGCGCCAGGCTGGTGGACAGGCCGGTGTTGAAGCCGCCGGAGCGGAAGCCGTGGGCGTAGCGGAAGAACACCCGCAGGTTGTCGTTGATGCGGTATTCCGGGGTCAGGTCGTAGGTCCAGGCGTCCCAGCGCTTGTCCTGCTCGCGATTGCCGTTGCTGCCGGCGGCGCTCAGCGGGATCAGCGGGCCGTTGGCGGTAGCGCGGGTCAGTTGGGTCAGGTCGAGATCGATGTCTTTCTTCTCGGTGGTCCAGCGCAGGCCGCCGGTGACGGTCAGGTTATCGGTGAAGTCGTAGGCCAGGTTGCCGAACAGGGCATAGCTGTCGGTGCGGTGGGTGTAGTCGAGGTTGCGGAAATCGACGGTGCCGCCGGTCTGGTTGGAGCCGGTGCCGTTCGGCGTCGGCCCGGGGATGATGCTGCGCACCGCGCTGTTGTCCAGGGTCTCGTGGAAGTAGTGGGTGCCGAGCATCCAGCGCAGGGTTTCCTGTGGCGACGAGGCCAGGCGGAATTCCTGCGAGTACTGGTCGTAGGTGGCGTCGCTGTCGCTGGCGCCGTTGACTTCGTACGGGGTGTAGTCGGCGTCGGTCAGCGACTGGTTGCGGATATGGTCGTAGGCGGTGATCGAGGTCAGGGTGTAGTCGCCGAGGTTCCAGTTCAGGGTCAGCGAGGTGCCGCTGTGGTCGAGCTTGTAGTCCTCGTTGGTGTTCAGCTCGATCTTGCGCCCGGCCGGACGCTGGTAGCCGACGTTGTAGTAGCGGCCCAGGGGCAGCGAGCCACTGCTGCCGTCGCCCTTGAACTCACGGCCGTGGACCTTGAGCAGGACTTCCAGGTCTTCGTTGAGCTTGGCCAGCAACTGCACGCGCACGGCTTTCTTGTTGACGTCGCCGTAGGTCTGGTCGTTGGTCAGGTTATGGGTGAAACCGTCGCGCTCCTCGGAGTACAGCGACACCCGGCCGGCCAGGCGATCCTCCACCAGGGCGCCGCCGATGGCGCCGCTGAGGATGCGCTCGCTCTTGCTGCCGAAGCCGATCGTGCCGAAGCCGTCGGTGTCGAAGGTGGGCTTCTTCGAAATGACGTTCACCGCGCCGGCGGTGGTGTTCTTGCCGTACAGGGTGCCTTGCGGGCCGCGCAGGATCTCGATGCGCTCCAGGTCGAACAGCGGCCCGCCGCCGGCCACCGGGGCGTTGAGGTAGACGTCGTCGGCGTAGATGCCCACCGGGTAGACCGTGGCCGCGCCGGTATCGCCGGTGCCGAGGCCGCGGATGTACCAGCGCGGGCGGCCGTCGCCATCGGGGTTCTTCGCTGCGGCGTTGGGCACGAAGGTGGTGATATCGCCCATGGCGCGCACGCCGTCGGCGGTGATGCTGCTGCCCTGGACCGCCGAAACCGCCACCGGGACTTCCTGCAGGGTTTCCTCACGGTGCTGGGCGGTGACCGTGACGGTTTTCAGCGCCGGTGTGCTGCTGTCTTCGTCGGCGGCGTGGGCGTGGCCGGCGAGCAGCAGGCTGAGCCCGATACCCTTGGCGATTGGATTGAGTTTGAACATGGCTGCTCCTCCCCGAGCATGGCTGATGCTTGGGTTAGAGCAGGGTTTGTGCCATGTTTTTAACGTGTTGATTTATATGGATAAATCAGGATTTTGAGCGGCGTGTTGCTAGAGGGGCAGCAGGGGGTGGTGAATGCCTGTTGCTGGAGCAGCAATGGCCGAGCTTGTCTGCGGTGAACTTGTAGGAGCTGGCTTGCCTGCGAAGGACCGCGCAGCGGTCCCCGATAGCGGTGAGGTCCGGGACCGCTTCGCGGTGGTTCGTCACACGACAAGCCACGCTCCTACGAACGGTCAGCCCTCTTTCTTGACCACCAACGTCAGAATGTCATAGCTCGCCACCAGCTCCCCAAGCTGGTTGGTCACCTCCACATCCCAGGCCACCACCCCTTGCGGGATACCCTGCGGGCTCTTCTTGCCCTGGTCGATCTTGCGCTTGCAGGTCAGCCGCGCCTGGATGGTGTCGCCGATCCCCACCGGGTTGATGAAGCGCAGGTTGTCCAGCCCGTAGTTGGCCAGTACCGGGCCCGGAGCAGGGCTGACGAACAGGCCGGCCGCCGCCGACAGGACGAAGTAACCATGGGCGATACGCTTGCCGAACTGCGATTCGCGTGCGGCGATTTCGTCGAAGTGCATATAGAAGTGGTCGCCCGACAGACAGCCGAAATTCACCAGGTCGGCCTCGGTCACCGTGCGCCGATGGGTCAGCAGCGACTCGCCGATGCGCAGGTCTTCGAAATGCCGGCGGAACGGATGCACCTCGGTCTCGATCACCTCGGCACCGCGCACGTACTCGCCGGTCACCGCCATCAGCATGCTCGGCGAACCCTGCACCGCGGCGCGCTGCAGGTAGTGCTTGACCGCGCGCAGGCCGCCCAGCTCCTCGCCGCCCCCGGCGCGCCCCGGGCCGCCGTGCTTGAGTTGCGGCAACGGCGAGCCGTGGCCGGTGGATTCGGCGGCGGCCTCGGCATCCAGCACCAGCAACCGGCCATGCCAGGCCGCGGCGACCGGCACGGCCCTGGCGGCTACCGCACGGTCGGCGGTGATCAGGCTCGCCACCAGGCTGCCCTTGCCGCGCGCGGCCAGTTCCAGGGCTTCGTCGAGGTCGTCGTAGGTCATCAGCGTGCTGACCGGACCGAACGCCTCGATATCGTGGGCACCGCCCTCGGCATGGGCATCCCGGGCCAGAAGCAGGGTCGGGGCGAAGAACGCGCCGTTGGCCACGCCTTCGCCACGCGGCTCGAAACCATCGCTGGCGCCGAACAGCTGGTCGCAACTGCGCAGCAACTGTGCGACCCGCTCGCCGACATCCGCCTGCTGCGCATGGGAGGCCAGGGCGCCCATGCGCACACCTTCCAGCGACGGATCGCCGACCACCACCTTGCCCAGGCGCTCGCGCAGGCGGGTCGCCACGGCGTCCAGGTGCCGCGTCGGGACGATGGCGCGGCGGATCGCCGTGCATTTCTGCCCGGCCTTGGTGGTCATCTCGCGCACCACTTCCTTGATGTACAGCTCGAACTCCGCGCTGTCCGGGGTCACGTCCGGGCCGAGGATCGAGCAGTTCAGTGAGTCGGCCTCGGCGGTGAAGGGCACCGAGTGGCGGATCAGGTTGGGGGTGACTCGCAGTTTCGCCGCGGTGTCGGCCGAGCCGGTGAAGGTCACCAGGTCCTGGCCGTCGAGGCGTTCCAGCAGGTCGCCGGTGCTGCCGATCACCAGTTGCAGGGCACCCGGCGGCAGCAGGCCGGACTCGTCCATCAGGCGTACCACGGCCTCGGTCAGGTAGCTGGTGGCGGTGGCCGGCTTGACGATGCACGGCATGCCGGCGAGGAAGGTCGGCGCGAACTTCTCCAGCATCCCCCAGATCGGGAAGTTGAAGGCGTTGATATGCACCGCCACCCCGGCCCGCGGCACCAGGATATGGCTGCCGGCGAAACGGCCCTGCTTGCCCAGCGGGATCGCCGGGCCTTCATGCACCAGGTTGCCCGACGGCAGCTCGCGGGCGCCGATGCCGGCATAGGAGAACAGCGTGGCAGTGCCGCCCTCGATATCGATCCAGCTGTCGGCACGGGTGGCGCCGCTGTGGTGGGACAGGGCGTAGAGCTGCTCCTTGCGCTCGGCGAGGTACAGCGCCAGGGCCTTGAGGCGTGCCGCGCGCTGCTGGAAGTCCAGGGCCATCAAGGCTGTGCGGCCCTGGCGCCGACCGTGGTCGAGGGCCTCGGCGAAGTCCGGGCGCTCCTCGTGGGCGTGGACCAGGACATGCCCGTCGAGGGCGCTGCGCAGGGCCTGGGAGCCGTGCTGGCCGATCCAGCGGCCGGCGATGAAGCTTTGCAAGGTAGGGGCAGCAGACATCGTGTGTCCTCCGATTCTGGTAGTGGGCGCTGTTACCACAGCGCCAGGGTGTAGCCGATGATCAGGCGGTTCTCGTCCAGGGCCGTGGTCAGGCCGTTGCCGGAGCGGAAGGTGACGTTGCGCCAGCGCAGGCTGACGTTCTTCAGCGGGCCGCTCTGGATCACGTAGGCGAGGTCGGTGTCGCGTTCGCGCTCGCGGCCGTTGTCGACACCCGCGGCCTTGGCGTGGCGGCCGTCGGTGTAGCGGGTCATGAAGCTCAGGCCGGGAATACCGAGGGCGGCGAAGTCGTAGTCGTAGCGCGCCTGCCAGGAATCCAGGCCGGCGCGGGTGAAGGTGTTGTAGGTGACCAGGTTGACGGTGTACGGGTCGCCGCCGTTGAGGAACGGGAAGGCGCTGTCGCCGGACATCTGCTGGAAGGTGCCGCTGAATTTATGCGCGCCCACCGCCAGGGTGAACATGCCGTTGAAGTTGCGGTTGTCGATGCGCCCGCCGCGCTCGGCGCCGTCGCCGCGGCTGTCGAACCAGCGCAGGTCGCTGCGCAGGCTCAGGCCTTCGCCCAGGGGCAGGGTGTGGACCAGGCCGACGAACTGCTGGCGGTAGATCTCTTCCAGCTTGGCGTAGTAGTAGCTGACGCTCAGTTGCGGGTTGAAGGCGTAGCTGCCGCCGCCGAAGTCGAAGTGATCGCTGGTGGCCGCGCCGTAGCCGATGTCGTCGTTGCTCGACGAGTCGCGCAGGTTGGCCTTGGTCAGGCGCCCGCCGTTGAGGGTCAGGCCATCGATGTCCTGGCTGGTCAGCAGGCCGCCCTGGAAGGTCGAGGCGAGCAGGCGGGTGTCGTTGTAGGTCAGCACCGGCAGCAGCGGCTGCAGGGTGCCGAGGCGCAGCACGCTCCTGGACAGGCGCACCTTGGCGGTCAGGCCCAGCTCGCTGTAGTCGTCCGCCGGTTCCAGGCTGTTGCGGCCATAGGGCAGCAGGCCGGTATTGCGGCGGTCGCGGCTGGAGTCGAGCTTGATGCCCAGCTGGCCCATGGCATCGACCCCGAAGCCGAGGGTGCCGTCGGTGAAGCCGGACTCCAGTTTGGCGGTGAAGCCCTGGGCCCATTCCTCGGCCTTGGACTGCGCGGCGTTGTCCTGGCGGAAGTCGCGGTTGATGTAGTGGTTGCGCAGTTCGATCTTCGCGTGGCTGTCCTCGACGAAGCCGGCCAGGGCCGGGGTACAGGCGAGGGGCAGGGTGATCCCGGCGAGAAGGCGAATGGGGTTCATTGTTGTTATTCCCGAGTCGTGTTCTTTATT
This sequence comes from Pseudomonas sp. zfem002, assembly GCF_032621685.1. Lineage (NCBI taxonomy): Bacteria > Pseudomonadati > Pseudomonadota > Gammaproteobacteria > Pseudomonadales > Pseudomonadaceae > Pseudomonas > Pseudomonas sp. zfem002. The sequence goes on from NZ_JAVYJH010000019.1 coordinate 102,317, forward strand.
AGTGTTTGCTGGCGCCGGCGGCGCCGATACCGGTCATGGAGCGGATGAACTGCGCCAGATAACGGCCGCGTTCCTCGCTGGCCTGGGCCGAGCGGTCGGTCACCGAGAAGGCCCAGGCACTGAGGAAGGCCACGCTCATGGAGAACAGCGCCGGGTTGCTGTAGGGGAACAGCGCCTTGTCGTGGTGCAGCACGTTGACCCAGACCACCGGGCTCAGCACCAGCAGGATCACCGCCGACACCAGCCCGCCCAGGCTGCCGGCCACGGCGCCGCGGGTGGTCAGGCCCTTCCAGAACATCGAGAGGAACAGCACCGGGAAGTTGACCGAGGCGGCGATGGCCAGCACCAGGCCGGAGAGGAAAGCGATGTTCTGCGACTCGAAGAGCAGGCCGAGGATGATCGCCAGCACGCCGATCACCAGGGTGGCGATACGCGACACCCGCACTTCGTCCTGTTCGCTGGCCTGGCCCTTGCGGATCACGCAGGCATACAGGTCGTGGGACACCGCCGAGGCGCCGGACAGGGCCAGGCCGGCGACCACCGCGAGGATGGTGGCGAAGGCCACTGCCGAGATGAAACCGAGGAACAGGTTGCCGCCCACGGCCTGGGCCAGGTGCACCGCGACCATGTTGCCGCCGCCGATGATCGCGCCGCTGGCGTCGCGGTAGGCTGGCTCGGTGCCGACCATGACGATGGCGCCGAAGCCGATGACGATCAGCAGCAGGTAGAAGTAGCCGATGAAGCCGGTGGCGTAGAACACCGACTTGCGCGCTTCCTTGGCGTTGCTGACGGTGAAGAAGCGCATGAGGATATGTGGCAGGCCGGCGGTGCCGAACATCATGCCCAGGCCCAGGGAAATCGCGTCCACCGGGTTCGACAGCAGCCCGCCCGGGGCCATGATCGCGGTGCCCTTGGCATGTACCGCGGCGGCGCTGGCGAACATCGCCTCGGTGCTGAAACCGAAGTGCTTGAGCACCATGAAGGCCATGAAGGTGGTGCCGGAGAGCAGCATCACTGCCTTGATGATCTGCACCCAGGTGGTGGCGAGCATGCCGCCGAAGGTCACGTAGAAGACCATCAGCACGCCGACCAGGATCACCGCGTACAGGTAGCTGATGCCGAACAGCAGCTCGATCAGCTTGCCGGCGCCGACCATCTGCGCCACCAGGTAGAGCAGGGCCACGGTCAGGGTGCCGAAGGCCGAGGTCAGGCGCACCGGGGTCTGGGCCAGGCGGTAGGAGACCACGTCGGCGAAGGTGTACTTGCCCAGGTTGCGCAGGCGTTCGGCGATCAGGAACAGGATGATCGGCCAGCCGGCCAGGACGCCGAGGGCGTAGAGCAGGCCGTCGTAGCCGTTGAGGAACATCATCGCCGAGATGCCGAGGAAGGACGCGGCGCTGATCATGTCGCCGGCGATGGCGAGGCCGTTCTGCATCCCGGTCAGGCCGCCGCCGGCGGTGTAGAAGTCGGCGGCCGAGCGGGTGCGCAGGGCGGCCCAGCGGGTCACGCCGAGGGTGAACAGCACGAACAGCAGGAACATGCCGATAGCGGTCCAGTTCATTGCGCGCACTCCTGCTTGACCTTGTCGTTGAGCGGATCGAGGACGTTGTTGGCGCGGTACACATAGATGCCGGTCAGGCCGAACGACAGCAGGACGATCAGCACGCCCACCAGCATGCCGACGGTGGTCACGCCGCCGCTGAGGGACTGGCCGAGGGTGCTGGGGGAAAAGGCCACGAGCAGGACGAAGCCGTAGTAGATCACCAGCATGGCGGCGGTCAGGCTGCCGTTGAGCCGGCGCTTGCGCCGCACCAGTTGCTGGAAGTCGGGGTGGTTCTGGATGGTTTCGATATGACTGGGGGTCATGGGGGGGCGCTCTCTTGATCTTGTTGTAGTTGTTGTGTCGGTCACGCTTGGGGGGTACAGCGGTGTTGCCTGCGCGGTCCCCGTAGGAGCGTGGCTTGCCCGCGAAGGACCGTGAAACGGTCCCCGATAGTGGTGAGGTCCGGGACCGCTGCACGGTCCTTCGCGGGCAAGCCACGCTCCTACAAGGGGCGCGCCGGGCCCGAAAGGTCAGAGCTGATCGAAATCGAGCACCACCCGCTCGCTCACCGGATAGCTCTGGCACGACAGCACATACCCGGCGGCCACTTCGTAGTCCTCCAGGGCATGGTTGCTGTCCATCTCCACCTCGCCCTCGATCACCTTGCACTTGCAGGTCGAACAGACCCCGGCCTTGCACGAGTAGGGCAGTTCGGCGCCGATGGCATTGCCGGCATCCAGCACGCTCTGGCTGTTGCGCGGCAACTCGAAGGACAGTGCGCGGCCATCGCTGATCACGGTGACCTGGCTCACCGCCGCATCCACCTGGCGCGCCGCCTCGCGGGCCTGCCGGCGGGCATCGTTGCCGGCGGCGGCGAACAGTTCGAAGTGGATGCGCCCTGCCTCCATGCCCCGGGCCTTCAGGGCATCGCGCACGGTCTCGGTCATTTCCTGCGGGCCGCAGATGAACGCCGCCTCCAGGCCCGCCACATCGACCCAGCGGCTGAACAGGCGCTCGCACTTGTCGGCGTCGATGCGGCCGTTGTACAGGTCGATGTCCTGCTGCTCGCGGCTGAACACGAAGATCAGGTTGAGGCGCTGCAGGTAGCGGTTCTTCAGGTCTTCCAGCTGCTCGCGAAACAGCGCCGAACCACTGGCGCGGTTGCCGTAGAGCAGGGTGAAGCGGCTGTGCGGCTCGGCTTCCAGGGTGGTCTTGACGATGGACAGGATCGGCGTGATGCCGCTGCCCGCCGCCACCGCCAGGTAATGACCGTGGCGCGCTGGGTCCAGGGGCACATGGAAACTGCCGGACGGCGGCATCACTTCGAGCACGTCGCCGGCGGCCAGCACCTCGTTGGCGAAGGCGGAAAAACGCCCGCCGGCGACCTTCTTCACCGCCACCCGCAGTTCGCCGTCGTTGATGCCGGTGCAGATCGAGTAGGAGCGGCGTACTTCCTCGTCGTCCAGCCGGGTGCGCAGGACCAGGTACTGGCCCTGGGTGAAGCGGAAGGTCTGGTCCAGCTCGCGCGGTACATCGAAGAGGATCGACACGGCATCGCGGGTTTCGCTGCGCACTTGCTTGACGGTCAGGCTATGGAACTGGCTCATGGGGAAATCTCCAGCAAGCGCTCAGATGCACTTGAAATAATCGAAGGGCTCGCGGCAGTCGCGGCAGCGGTACAGGGCCTTGCAGGCGGTGGAACCGAACTCGCTGAGCCGCTCGGTATGCACGCTGCCGCACTGCGGACAGGCGATCTGCGCGGCCTCGCCGAGCAGGCTGCGCTTGCTCGCACTGCCCACCGGCGCGGCGATGCCGTAGGCGCGCAGGCGCTCGCGGCCGCCTTCGCTGATCCAGTCGGTGGTCCACGCCGGGCTCAGTTGCCGGGTCAGCCTGGGCTCGGCAAAACCGGCCTGTTCCAGGGCCTGGCGGATGTCCTGCTCGATCACCTCGGTGGCCGGGCAGCCGGAGTAGGTGGGGGTGACCACCACCTGCAGATGGCCGCCGTGCCAGTCCAGGTCGCGGACGATGCCGAGGTCGACCACGCTGACCACCGGCACTTCCGGGTCCATCACCTGTTCCAGCACGGTCCACGCCTGGCTCAGGTCGTCGGCCCGGGGCGCGCGGGCGCCGCGGTCGCTGGCGATCAGCTCACCAGGTCGCATCGGGGTAGGCTCGCGGCAGGCACTGCATTTCCGCCAGCAGCAGACCGAGGTGCTCGCTGTGCAGGCCCTGGCGTCCGCTGAGGTAGAAGTGGACGGCCGGTTGCGGCACCGGCAGGGTGGCGCGTTCGAAGGTTTCCTCGACCTGACGCTGCCAGCTCAGCGCGAGCTGCTGCGGATTGCCGATGATCCCGGCCTGGAACAGACGCTGTTCGAGCGCATCGGCGTCCACCAGTTCGACGGTGAAGCGCCACAGCTGGGGCAGGGCGGCGAGCATGCGCTGGCGGCTTTCCTCGGTGCCGTCGCCGAGGCGTTCGACCCACTCGCCGGAGCGGCGCAGGTGATAGGTGACTTCCTTCAGCGCCTTGGCCGCGATGCCCTGGATGCGCGCATCGCTGGACTGGCTCAGGCCCTGCAGCACGGCGTGGTGCCAGGCGTCGTAGAAGAACTGCTTGAGGAGGGTCACCGCGTAGTCGCCGTTGGGTTGCTCCACCAGCAGCAGGTTGCGGTAGGCGCGCTCGTCGCGGCGGAAGGCCAGGTGGTCGGCATCGCGACCGTCGTTGGCCAGCTCGGCGGCGTATTCCAGCCAGTTGCGCGCCTGGCCGACCAGGTCGAGGCCGACGTTCATCAGCGCCAGCTCTTCTTCCAGCGCCGGGGCGCGGCCGCACCACTGGCACAGGCGCTGGGCCTGGACCATGGCGCTGTCGCCCAGGCGCAGCAGGTACTGGATCAGGTCCTGGTTCATCACATGTGCCCCACTTCGGCCGGCAGCTCGTAGAAGCTGGCGTGACGGTAGATCTTGTCCTCGGAGGGGGCGAACAGCGGGTCCTTGTCGTCCGGCGACGAGGCGGTGATCAGCGCCGAGGGCACCACCCACAGGCTCACGCCTTCGTTGCGCCGGGTGTACAGCTCGCGGGCGTTGTCGATGGCCATGGCGGCGTCGGCGGCGTGCACGCTGCCGACATGCTTGTGGTTGAGACCGTGCTTGCTGCGCACGAATACTTCGAACAGGGTCCATTCGGACATGGCGATTTCTCCGGTCAGGCGACGCTCAGGCGGCGTTCTTGTTGGCTTTCTTGCGGGCGTGGGCGACCGCGGCGGCGCGCACCCAGGCACCGTCCTCGATGGCCTGGCGGCGGGTGGCGACCCGTTCCTGGTTGCACGGGCCGTTGCCCTTGAGCACTTCGTAGAATTCGTCCCACTGGATCGCGCCGAAGTCGTAGTGGCCGCGCTCGGCGTTCCACTTCAGCTCCGGGTCGGGGGCGGTGCAGCCGAGCAGTTCCAACTGCGGCACGGTCTGGTCGATGAAGCGCTGGCGCAGCTCGTCGTTGCTCTGGCGCTTGATCTTCCAGGCCATGGACTGGGCGCTGTTGGGCGAGTGTTCGTCGCTGGGGCCGAACATCATCAGCGATGGCCACCAGAGGCGGTCGATGGCGTCCTGGACCATGTCCTTCTGTGCCTGGGTGCCCTCGCGCATCATGGTCAGGAGGATTTCGTAGCCCTGGCGCTGGTGGAAGCTCTCTTCCTTGCAGATGCGGATCATGGCGCGGGAGTAGGGGCCGTAGCTGGTGCGCTGGAGCACCACCTGGTTGACGATCGCCGCGCCATCCACCAGCCAGCCCACCGCGCCGACATCGGCCCAGCTCAGGGTCGGGTAGTTGAAGATGCTGGAATATTTTGCTTTTCCGTTGTGGAGTTTTTCGATTTCCGTATCACGATCAGCGCCGAGGGTTTCCATCGCGCTGTACAGGTACAGGCCGTGCCCGGCTTCGTCCTGGATCTTCGCCATCAACTGCAGCTTGCGCTTGAGCGACGGGGCGCGGGTGACCCAGTTGCCTTCCGGCAGCATGCCGACGATTTCCGAGTGGGCGTGCTGGGAAATCTGCCGGATGAGCGTCTGGCGATAGGCATCCGGCATCCAGTTCTTGGCTTCGATCTTGATCTCCGCGTCGATCCGCTCCTGGAAGGCGCGTTCCTGCTCGGACATCTCTGCGAGGGTCTTCAGGCGCTTGACGCCGGTTTCGACCAGTTGTGCGTACATGTGAGTCTCCCGCCTTTTTGTCGTGGGGGCTTGGGCGTGGGGATAGTTATAAGTGATACAAAACCAAATATCAAACACAAAAAATGGTGTCGTAATTGGTTTTTGTGTCGGATTGGAGGTTCTGTGGGGTGCGGGGGCATGCCGATGCGCTTTCGGGGCTTTCAGGATCGAGCGCTGAAGATGTTCAGGCGGGTACTAGCCGAGGCGGTGGGGGGGCTGAGGGTGTTTTGTCTGGTGCGGCAGGCGCAACTCTCGCAGGAGTTGGCTCGTGGACCTGTAGGAGCTGGCTTGCCTGCGAAAGGAGCGCGTAGCGGTCCCGATTGCAGTGTCATCAGGGACCGCTACGCGCTCCTTTCGCAGGCAAGCCAGCTCCTACGAGGACCGCGTAGTCATAGGCAATGAAGGAAGGTGTCAGGCCGTCTGCTTGCGCTTGTCATACACATGACAAGCCTTGCCCTCGGACCTTTTGATCGAATACGCCGGCTGCAACACGATCCGCGAGCTGATGCCGATGTGGGTCTTGATATGCCGGCTCAGCTCCGCACACACCTCCTTCTGCTGCGCCTCGCCCAGGTGCTGGTGCTCGCCGCGCAGCTCGACGTGGATATCGATGCTGTCCAGGTTGCCGTTGCGGTACAGGTGGATCTCGTAGCACTCGGCCAGTTGCCTGACCTTGAGCACCTGTTCCTCGACCTGGGTCGGGAACACGTTGACCCCGCGAATGATCAGCATGTCGTCGCTGCGCCCGGTGATCTTGTCGATGCGCCGCATCGGTCGCGCCGTGCCCGGCAGCAGGCGGGTCAGGTCGCGGGTGCGGTAGCGCACCATGGGCAGGGCTTCCTTGCTCAGGGTGGTGAACACCAGTTCGCCCAGCTCGCCATCCGGCAGCACCGCGCCGGTCACCGGGTCGATGATCTCCGGATAGAAATGGTCTTCCCACACCGTCGGCCCGTCGCGGCTCTCGGCGCACTCCATGGCTACGCCCGGGCCCATGATTTCCGAGAGGCCATAGATGTCCAGGGCGGTGATGCCCAGGCGTGCCTCGATCGCCGCGCGCAGCTCCGGGGTCCACGGCTCGGCGCCGAAGATGCCCAGGCGCAGGGCCAGCTGGTGCGGGTCGATGCCCTGGCGCTCGATCTCGTCGGCAAGGTTGAGCATGTACGACGGCGTGACCATGATGATGTCCGGCTGGAAATCGCGGATCAGCTGCACCTGCTTCTCGGTCTGCCCGCCGGACATGGGGATCACCGTGCAGCCCAGGCGCTCGGCGCCGTAGTGCGCGCCCAGCCCGCCGGTGAACAGGCCGTAGCCATAGGACACATGCACCTTGTCACCCTTGCGCCCGCCGGCGGCGCGGATCGAGCGGGCCACCAGGTCGGCCCAGGTGTCGATGTCCTTCTGCGTGTAACCGACCACGGTCGGCTTGCCGGTGGTACCGCTGGAAGCGTGCAGGCGGACGATGTCGTGCTGCGGCACGGCGAACAGGCCGAAGGGGTAGTTGTCGCGCAGGTCGTTCTTCACGGTGAAGGGGAACCTGGCCAGGTCGTCGAGGCTGTTCAGGTCGGACGGATGCACGTCCAGCTCGGCGAAGCGCTGGCGGTACATCGGCACGTTCTGCCAGGCGTGCTCCAGGCTCCAGCGCAGGCGTTGCAGCTGGTGGGCGCGCAGTTCGTCGACACTGGCGGTTTCCATCGGGTCGAGCACGGGGGCGGGGGACATCTGCATGTTCATGGATTCACTCTGCATGTTGTTCTTGTGAGTGCGTGGCGCCAAGCATAACCCGGCGCCCGGGAGCGTTCTGCATTCAGTCGTCGAGACGTTCGATCACCAGCGCCAGGCCCTGGCCGACACCGATGCACAGGGTGCACAGGGCGTAGCGGCCGTTGCGCCTTTCCAGTTCGTGCAGCGCGGTGGTGACCAGGCGCGCGCCGCTCATGCCCAGCGGGTGACCGAGGGCGATGGCGCCGCCATTGGGATTGACCCGTGGATCGTCGTCGGCCACGCCGAGCTCGCGCAGCACCGCCAGGCCCTGGGCGGCGAAGGCTTCGTTGAGTTCGATGACGTCCATGTCGGCCAGTGCCAGGCCGGTCAGTTCCAGCACCTTGCGCGTCGCCGGCAGCGGGCCGATGCCCATGATCCGCGGCTCGACTCCGGCGCTGCTCATCGCCAGCACCCGGCCCCGGGCCTTGAGGCCATAGCGCTCGGCTACCTTGCGGCTGGCCAGGAGCAGGGCACAAGCGCCGTCGTTGACCCCCGAAGCGTTGCCGGCGGTGATGCTGCCGCCGACGCGGAACGGTGTGGCGAGGCGCTGCAGCTGTTCCAGGGTGGTGTCGGCGCGGGGATGTTCGTCCTGCTCGACGATCTTGGCCGGACCCTTGCGCTGGGGGATTTCCACCGGGACGATTTCCGCCGCCAGGCGCCCGTTGGCCTGGGCCGCCACTGCGCGCTGCTGGCTGCGCAGGGCGAAGGCGTCCTGGTCGGCGCGGCTGATATTGAACTGCGCGGCGACGTTCTCGGCGGTCTCCGGCATGCTGTCGATGCCGTAGTGGCGCTCCATCAGCGGGTTGACGAAACGCCAGCCGATGGTGGTGTCGAACAGCTCGGCGTTGCGCGAGAAGGCGGTCTCGGCCTTGCCCATCACCAGCGGCGCGCGGGACATGGACTCGACACCGCCAGCCAGGACCAGTCCGGCTTCGCCACAGCGAATCGCCCGCGCCGCCGCGCCCACCGCCTCCAGGCCGGAGGCGCAGAGGCGGTTGAGGGTCACCCCGGGCACGCTCACCGGCAGGCCGGCCAGCAGCGACGACATGCGCGCGACATTGCGGTTGTCCTCGCCGGCCTGGTTGGCGCAGCCGTAGAACACCTCGTCCACCGCGTTCCAGTCCACCTGCGGGTGGCGCTGCATCAGGGCGCGCAGCGGCACCGCGCCGAGGTCGTCGGCACGCACGCTGCTGAGGGCGCCGGCGTAACGGCCAATGGGTGTGCGCACGGCATCGATGATCAGGGCGTCGTTCATTTCAGGGTCTCCGTTGCGAGCACGCTGCCGCGTATCTGGTAGGACTTGCCGCGAAACAGCGCGATCAACTGGCCGTGCTGGTTCTCGATGCGCACGTCGTAGACGCCGGTGCGCTTGCCCCGGCTCAGTTCGCTGCAGCGGGCGGTGAGGGTATCGCCGGCGAAGGCCGGGGCGATGTAGTCGATGCTGCAGCCCTGGGCCACGGTGGCATCGTTGTGGCTGTTGCAGGCGAAGGCGAACGCCGAGTCGGCGAGGGCGAAGAGCAAGCCGCCGTGGCAGGTGTTGTGGCCCTGCAGCATGTCGGCGCGCACGCTCATGCCCACCGTGGCGTTGCCCGGGCCGCTGGCCAGCAGGCGCATGCCCAGGCCCTGGCTGGCGGCGTCGCGTTCGAAGAGGGCCTGGGCGCAGCGGCTGGCCAGATCCAGACGGTCATTCATGAAAAGGCACTCCTTCGGCCAGTTGCCGGCGCAGTTGCAGGGACGGGCGGTAGCGTTCTTCGCCATAGGCGGCTTGCAGGTTGTCGAGCACCTCGACCAGCAGGCCACGGCCCAGCTGGTCGGCCCAGGCCAGCGGCCCGCGCGGGTAATTGACCCCGGCGCGCATCGCCAGGTCGATATCCGCCGCCGAGGCCACGCCTTGCAGCAGGGCGTCGGCGGCTTCGTTGGCGAGCATGGCCACGGTGCGCAGCACGCACAGCGCCGGGCTGTCGCGCAGCGCGGTGGCGGCGATGCCGGCGTGGGCGAGCAGGGCGACCACCTGGTCGATGGCCAGCGCCTCGGTGCCGGCGGCCCAGGTGATGCCCAGGCGGGTGCAGCGCTGGTAGTCCAGGGCCAGGTCCAGCAGGACCAGGTTGGCCAGGCCGTCATCGACGCTGCGCTGCGCGGCAAGACGGCCGTCGCTCAGGGCCAGGGTGGCCGCGCCGACCCGCAGCAGGCCACGACCGGCACGGCGATTCACCTTCACGCCAGCGCCGCGCAGCCGGTCCAGCAACCCCTGCAGCACGCCGATCTCACCCTCGACAACCACTTCCGGTACGTCGGCGCTGCTGTGCAGGGTCAGCGCCCGGGGCCGCTCGGCGCCCTCGCGGTAGTCATAGAAGCCGCGCCCGCTCTTGCGCCCGAAATGCCCGGCGTCCACCAGTTCCTTCTGGATCTGCGACGGCTGGAAGCGCATGTCCTGGTAATAGGCGTCGAACACCGAACAGGTCACCGCGTAGTTGACGTCGTGGCCGATCAGGTCGGTGAGCTCGAAGGCGCCCATGGCGAAGCCGCCGGCCTCGCGCAGCAGGGCATCGAGGCTGGCGCAGTCGGCCACGCCTTCCTGCAGCAGGCGCAGGCTTTCGGCGTAGAACGGCCGGGCCACGCGGTTGACGATGAAGCCCGGGGTGGAGCGGGCCAGCACGGGTTTCTTGCCCCAGGCCGCGGCGGTGGCGAGGACGCAGTCCACCACGGCGGGATCGCTGGCCAGGCCCTGGACCACCTCGACCAGCGCCATCACCGGCGCTGGATTGAAGAAGTGCATGCCCACCAGGCGCTCCGGGCGGGTCATGCCGGCGCCGAGGCGGGTGATGGAGATCGACGAGGTATTGCTGGCGAGAATGCAGTCGTCGCGGCAGATGGCTTCCAGCTGGCGCAGCAGGTTCTGCTTGATCTCCAGGTGCTCGACGATGGCCTCGATCACCAGGCCGGCCTCAGCCAGCGGTTCCAGGCTGTCCACCGCTTCCAGGGCGGCGAGGCAGGCGTCGCGGGCGTGGGCGGCCAGCTTGCCGCTGTCGACCCGGCGCGCCAGTTGCTTATCGATGCCGTCCAGTGCCTGGGCCGCCGCGCCTGGGCGATTGTCATAAAGGAAGACCCGGTGCCCGGCGCTGGCCGCCACCTGGGCGATGCCGGCGCCCATGGCCCCGGCGCCGATCACCGCGACCGGCACATTGCTGTTCAGTGCGTTCATTGCCTCAGTACCCCTTGAACGCCGGCGTGCGTTTTTCCATGAAGGCGGCGACGCCCTCGCGGTAGTCCTCGCTGCGCCCGGCCAGGCGTTGCAGGTCGCGCTCAAGGGTGAGTTGCTGCTCGAAGCTGTTGTCCAGGCTGGCGTGCAGGCTGCGCTTGATCAGGCCCAGGCCGTAGGTGGGCTGCGTGGCCAGCTGGCGGGCGAGGGCGATGGCCTGGTCGCGCAGTTCGGCGTCGTCCACCACGCGGTAGATCAGCCCCCATTCCAGGGCCTGCTCGGCGCTCAGGCGCTCGCCGAGCAGGGTCAGCGCCTTGGCCCGGGCCATGCCCACCAGGCGCGGCAGCGCCCAGGTGCCAGCGGAGTCGGGGATCAGGCCGATCCGGCAGAAGGCCTGGATGAAGCTGGCGGAGCGGGCGGCCAGGACCAGGTCGCAGGCCAGCGGAATGTTCGCCCCGGCCCCGGCGGCCACACCGTTCACCGCGCAGATCACCGGTATCGGCAGCTCGCGCAGGGTGCGCACCAGCGGGTTGTAGAAGCGCTCGATGGACAGGCCCAGGTCGGGCATTTCCGCCCCCGGGGCGACATTGCGGTCGCTGAGATCCTGGCCTGCACAGAAGCCGCGGCCTTCGCCGGTGAGCAGGAGGACGCGCACCTCGGCGCTGTTCTGTACCGCTTTCAGCGCCTCGCGCACCTCCTGGTGCATCAGGGTGTTGAAGCTGTTCAGTTGTTCGGGACGGTTGAAGCTCAGGGTGGCGACCCCGGCTTCGATGGAAAACAGGATGTGCTGGAAGCTCATGAGGCTGCTCTCGGCGGGCGGGTAGGCGGGCTCAACGGCCCTGGAATTCGGCTTGGCGTTTGTCCTGGAAGGCACGGATGCCTTCGTTGCGGTCGGCGGTGCCGGCCAGCAGGGTGAAGGCATGGCGCTCGAAGCGCAGGCCGCTGGCCAGGTCGACATCCTGGGCCTTGAGCAGCGCTTCCTTGGCCAGGCGCACCGCCAGCGGCGCCTTGGCGGCGATGCACTGGGCGATCTGCAGGGCGCGTTCGACGGTCAGCTCCGCCGGCGTGATCTCGCTCACCAGGCCGGCCTCCAGCGCGCGGCGGGCATCGATGGCCTCGCCGGAAAGGACCATCTGCATCGCCAGCGACTTGCCCACCGCCCGCAACAGGCGCTGGGTGCCGCCGGCGCCGGGCATGATCCCCAGGTTGATTTCCGGCTGGCCGAAGCGGGCATCTTCGCCGGCGATGAGGATGTCGGCGTGCATCGCCAGTTCGCAGCCACCGCCCAGGGCGTAGCCATTGACCGCGGCGATCAGCGGTTTCGGAAACTGGGTGATCTGCTGCCAGTGGGCCTGGCGCGGGTCGTCGAGCATGCCGACCAGGTCGCGCTCGGCCATTTCGTTGAGGTCGGCGCCGGCGGCGAAGGCCTTGCGGCTGCCGGTGATGACCACGGCGCGGACCTGCGGGTCGGCGGCGCAGCGCTGCAGCTCGGCGGCCAGTTCGCCGAGGAGTTCGCTGGTGAGGGCGTTCAGTGCGTGTGGACGATGCAGGGTGATCAGGCGTACGGCCTGATGTTCCTGCAGCACAAGGGTCTGCGGCATGACGACTTCCTCGCAAGGCGTGCGGGCTCCAGGCCTGCGTTTTTTGTTGGACGGGCTCGATGGCCGTTTCGCCAAAGTATAGGCATGATGCGATACATAAAAACAACAATGAAAAAGAAAAATGTGTCTAATGATCGATTGAAATATTGATGAATCCACGTTATTCCTTGGCTTTACAAGGATTTCATCTGTTTCAAGAATCTGCCTGTTGCGTATCATTTTCGAGGAAAAATGCCATGACTTGCTACCGTATTGACGGCCTGACCCCGGTGGTTCATCCCACTGCCTACGTGCATCCCTCGGCGGTGCTGATCGGTGACGTGATCGTCGGCCCGCATTGCTATGTCGGGCCGCTGGCGGCGTTGCGTGGCGACTTCGGGCGGATCGTCCTGGAGGAGGGCGCCAACCTGCAGGACACCTGCGTCATGCACGGTTTTCCGGCCAGCGACACGGTGGTCGAGCGCAACGGGCATGTCGGCCATGGCGCGGTGCTGCATGGCTGCCGGGTCGGCGAGGACGCGCTGATCGGGATGAACGCGGTGGTGCTGGACAACGCGCGCATCGCCCCACGCTGCATCGTGTCGGCCGGGGCCCTGGTCAAGGCCGGCTTCCACTGCGAGGAGCAGTCGCTGGTGCTGGGCTCGCCGGCCAGGGTCACCCGGCGCCTGAGCGATGACGAAGTGAGCTGGAAGCAGACCGGCACCCGTGCCTACCAGCAACTGACCCGGCGCTGCCTGGAGAGCATGCGCGAATGCGCGCCGCTGAGCGAGATCGAGGCGGATCGCGGGCGCTATCGCGACGACGCGGTGCGGCCGAAAGTCCCGGGCGGCGCCTGAGCCGCCGCAGCGCCCGGAGCATGGTCATGCCGCGGGCGCACGGGTATATTCCTTCCTTTTGCGACCGGAACGCCTATGTCGTCCCTCACCCCGCTGGACCACCTGATCGACCGTTTCCAGCAACAGACCCCGATTCGCGCCAGCTCCCTGATCATCACTCTCTATGGCGATGCCATCGAACCCCGTGGCGGCACGGTGTGGCTGGGCAGCCTGATCCAGTTGCTGGAGCCGATGGGCATCAACGAGCGGCTGATCCGTACCTCGATCTTTCGCCTGACCAAGGAAAACTGGCTGACCGCCGAGAAGGTCGGCCGGCGCAGCTACTACAGCCTGACCGGCACCGGCCGGCGGCGCTTCGAGAAAGCCTTCAAGCGCGTCTATGCGGCCAACCCGCCGGCCTGGGACGGCTCCTGGTGCCTGGCGATGCTGACACAGGTGCCCCAGGACAAGCGCAAGGAAGTCCGCGAGGAACTGGAATGGCAGGGCTTCGGCGCCATTTCCCCGGGGGTGCTGGGGTGCCCGCGCTACGAGCGCGCCGATGTCAACGCCACCCTGCAGGACCTTGGCGTGCAGGAGGAAACCATCCTCTTCGAAACCACCGCCCAGGACGTGCTGGCGTCCAAGGCGCTGCGCATGCAGGTGCGCGAGAGCTGGAAGATCGACGAACTGGCCGAGCACTACAGCGAGTTCATCCAGTTGTTCCGCCCGTTGTGGCAGAGCCTCAAGGAGCAGGACAACCTCGATCCCAAGGCCTGTTTCCTCGCCCGGGTGCTGCTGATCCACGAATACCGCAAGCTGTTGCTGCGCGATCCGCAGTTGCCGGATGAGCTGCTGCCGGGGGATTGGGAAGGGCGCGCGGCGCGGCAGCTGTGCCGCAATATCTATCGGCTGATCCATGGTGCTGCCGAACAGTGGCTGGAAGCGGCGATGGAGACCGCCGACGGGCCGCTGCCGGAGGCGGGTGAGGCGTTCTACAGGCGCTTTGGTGGGCTGGTCTAGATTGCGTCAGGGCTTGTTGGTGCCTCGGTACGGTTTCCCGCCAAACCTCGCCTAAACCACCGAAACCGACTCACGCCACAACACATAACGATCCTTCCCCGCATGCTTGGCGTCGTACAGCGCGGCGTCGGCGCGGGCCAGGGCGTTGCTCAGGCTGTCGCCCGGGTCCATGCGGGTCAGGCCGATGCTGACCGTGACCGGGTGTTCGCCCGGTGATTCCCGTACCAACGTGCACAACGCCGCGACCCGCGCTTCGGTGGCGGCCTGGTCCAGGCCCCAGAGGTAGATGACGAACTCCTCGCCGCCCAGCCGCGCATAGACGAACTCGCTCATGCTCGCCTTGATGTTGGCGGCGATGCGCTTGAGCACCACGTCGCCGCTGTCATGGCCGAACTGGTCGTTGACCTTCTTGAAGTTGTCCACGTCGATCATCGCCAGGTAGTGACCCTGACCCTGGCGGGTATCGTTCAGGTGACGTTCGGCCTGGGCAACAAAGGAGCGGCGGTTGGGGATTTCGGTGAGCACGTCGATATAGGCCTGGTCCAGCAGCAGGCGCGACATGTGGAAGTTCTGCAGCTTGGCCTGGCGCAGCACAATGTAGCTGTGCAGGGTCAGGCCGGTGATGAAGGCGGCATAGCTGATGATCATGAAGCCGCGCAGGTCGAGGGGCTCGGTGCCTTCGGCCTGGAACGGATTGAGCAGCAGCCAGGTGATCAGGGCCGAGGCGAAGAACGACCAGCGCCGCACCGGCAGTACCGAGATGGAATAGAGAATGCTCGAGGCGGCCATGATCAGCCAGCCGGCCTGGAAGTCCTCCGGGGTGCCATCGACCACCAGGCGTACGGCGAAGGCCATGAGGCTGACGAACAGCAGGTTGAGCAGGCTGAACTGCCCGGCATTGCGCACGAACAGCAAGACCACGGTGAGAATGCCCATCAGCGCCAGCAGCGCCACCGAGCGCCAGGTGAAGCCCTGGCTGCCGATAAAGCTCACCAGCAGGTCGAAGATCAGCCAGATGGCGATGCTCAGGCAGAAGATCAGGATGCAGAACCCGCGCAGGCGTTCGAAGTCGTGCTGGCGGAATTCGGCGCGCACGGCGGGGGAAGGGATGTGTTGGCGGACCTGGGCTTCGATGGTTTTGTACATGCTGTGTCCAGAGTTGGCGGATCGACGCGGTCAGTGTAGGGCTGCTATCTGGGCGCACTCGGCAGCACCTTCGCCCACGGCCGGTAGTTCAGGGCGAACACCGCTTCGGCATGACACCCGGCCCCGGTTCCCGGCTTCATCGGCACCGCCCGGAACGGCTCGCCGTCTTTGCTCACCTGGCGAAACGCCTCGCGGATGATCCCCACTTCACAGGGCAGCACATTCGCATAGTGCTCACGAACCTCCGCCGGCAGGCGCCCGGTCCCTTCACCGTCCTGCCACCACAGCTTCAGGCCCAGTCCGGCCAATTGGGTGAACCACTCCGACTGTATTCCCGGCGCCAGCCTGCCGGCGCTGAACGCGCTCAGGTGCAGCGGTGCATCCAGCTTTCGATTGAATTCCTGCAACTGGGTGAACAATGCCGCGCGACGTTCCTCCTGCCAGAAATGCACGTCATCCAGCTCCATCGGCAGATACCAGCCCGCCACCGGCAGCTTCCAGGTACGCACCTCGCGCTGCTGGGCCAGGGACTCGCCCAGCTGGACCTTCCAGTAGGCCGCCAGCCCCGTGCTGTCCAGCTCGTCGATACGGGTGTAGTAGGCACTGTCCAGGTGCAGCCCGAGCACCAACTCCAGCCCCTGCTCGTGCGCCAGGCGCAGGCTGCTGGCCAGCCAGCCGTCGGCACCGCCGAAGCGCTCGTCGCCGTAGCGGGTCCACTGCACGATCAGGGTGCGTCCGCCATTGCGCACAGTGTCGGCCCACAACTGGCGCCATTGTTCGGCGCTGAGCACCGCGTCGCGGTTCAGCGGTTGATAGATGACGCGCTGGTCGGCAACGGCCGGCAGGCAGGCGAACAGCAGCACGAGCAGGATTCGGCGCATCAGAAGGTCAGCTCCACGCCCAGCAGCACGCCATTGGCGCGCTCATAAAGATTGCCGCCCAGGGACTGCTGGTACTCGGTACGTACCTTGAGCGAGCCGCGGTAGGCGTTGTAGCGATCGTCGTCGAACCACCACTGCCAGCGCAGACCGACCCCGGCGCGCAGGTCCTGGCGCCAGTCGTTGCTCGGGTCCTGGCTGCCGAATTCGACGAAGCCGTAGGGCATGACGGTCTGCGGCGAGCGGGTATCCAGTTTCCAGGTGTGCCCCTGCTGGTAGCGCGACAGCCATTGATGATCGCCGGCGCGGGTCCACCAGGCGGCGTCCAGGTAGAGGAAGCGCTCGTCCCAGTCATCCTCGTCGACCCGCCAGTCGGCGCGGTAGTCGCCCTGGTCGAAGAACGACGCCGTGGCCCGCAGCAGCAGGTCGTTGCTGCTCTCGGCATGGCTGCGCAGGTCGCGCCAGTTGCCGCCGACCCTGCCCGGGCTGAACAGTTGGCCGAGGCTCAGGCCATCGTAGTGCGCGTCGTCGATCTGGCGCTGGTGATACAGCTCGGCGTACAGGTTGAGGTTGGCCTGGCCCAGCGGCTTGTAGCGCAGACCGACGCCGGTGCCCATGCTCTGCGCGTAGTCGCTGCGCCCGCTGGCGCCGAACAGCACGCGGCCGTACACCGACAGGGTGCTGCCGTTGCGGCTGGGCTCCTCGCCGAGGGCGTGGTCCCACATTGCCAGTTGCACGTTCTGCGAGCGGGCGCGGCGTCCGGGGTCGTCGCTGTCGTTGCGGAAGTTGTCGTTGGTCGAGACGCCAGCCGGCGACCAGGTGCTGGCCAGGGTCACCGTATCGCGCCGCGACAGCGCTTCGTGGGCGCGGCGCTGGCGGTACTTGCGCGCTTCGAGGCTGCCGTATTCGTCGTCGCCATCCACCAGGTCCTGTTCCACATCGAGCACCCGGCGCAGTTCCTGGCGCGCGGCGGCGCTGTCTTCCACTTCGGCGTAGCGCCAGGCCAGGGTTTCGCCGAGTCGATAGTCCTCGGGGAAGTCGCGGGTCGCACGCTGCAGCAGTGGGATGGACTGACGGCGCTGGGCCTTGTCCCGAGACCCGGCCAGGCGCATGCCGTAGTCGGCGCGATAGCGCGGATGGTCCGGGGCCAGGCGCACGGCTTCGGCCAGCCAGGCGTCGCTTTGCGCGAGGTCGCCGTTGCGCTGGGCGAGAATCGAGGCGTCGTAGTAGTGCTCGGCGCGCGGCTGGCGCTGCAGGGCCTGGCGCTGGCGCTCCAGCGCGGCGGGCAGATCGCCGCGACGCTGGGCGATGCTGGCGCCGAGGGCCCAGTCGTCGGCACCGGGATGGCCGGCGGCCTGCCAGTGCTGCTCGGCACGCTCGGCATTGCCGGCGCTCAGCGCGCTGCGGGCGGCGGTGAGGCGGGCGTTGTCGGTCCATTCGCTGGCGGACAGGCTGTCGAAGATCCGCGTGGCGCCTCGGGAATCGCCGGCGGCTTCGAGGGCATAGGCCAGGGGCAGGCGGCTGCCGCGATCGCCCAGGCGTTCGGCGGCCTGGTAATAGACCACCGCTTCGCCCGGACGCTCGGGCATGGCGCAACGGCCGAGGGCGCGCAACTGGCCGACCTCGCGCGGTTCGCCGGGGATCGCCGCGCGCACGGCATCGCAGTGTCCCGCCTCGGCGAGACGGGCGAGCAGCAGGGCACGGCTGGCGGCATCGACCCGTGGAATCAGGCCGCTGCTGCGCCGGACGTCCAGCGCCGCGTCGTTCTGGCTGTAGAGCCCGGCCAGGCGCTGCAGCAAGGGCGCGGACAGACGTCCCTGATGGCGGTCGTAGGCTTGCTCCAGCAGGGCCCGAGCCGCCTCGTCGCGTCCGCCCTTGAGCATCAGGTAGCTGGCCTGGTCCAGCGCGGTCAGGCTGCCGGTCTGGCGGTACAGGCGCTCCCAGGCCGCGCTGGCATCAGTGTTGCGGCCGCTGTGCTGCAGCAGCTCGGCACGCTGCTGGAGGATCGCCGGGGTCTGCGGCTGGCTGGCGAGCCAGGCCATGACCTGGTCGTTGCGGCCTTCCTCGCGCCAGACTTCGAGCAGCCGCTGCTGGCGCTGGCTGTCCCAGGGCTGCGGCAGGCGCTGCTGTTGCAGCAGGTCGGCGGCATGCAGGCGCTGGGCGAGCAGCAGCCAGGTCTGCGGATCGTCCTCGGCGCGGCACTGGCGCAACTGCTCCAGGGCGTGCTCCGGGGCGTTGCGCGAGAGCCATTCGGCGGTTTCCAGGCAGGACTTGCCGAGGTCGTTGCTGAGCTCCCGGACCAGCGCGCCGTCCTCGCTCTGGCGGGCCAGTTCCAGCAGTTGCTCGCGGTGCTGCGGCTGGTCGCGATCGGCCTCCGGCAGGCTCTGCAGCCAGCGTCGGGCCTGTTGCTCATGGCCCATGGCGACGGCGCGGTCGACCATGGCCAGGCGCGTCTGGCGCGCGGCCTGCTCGGAGGGCGCCTGCTTGAGCAGGGCCTGCAGGGGCGCCTCGTCGAGCCGTTGCACATAGGCGTTGGCCAGGCGTTGCCAGTCGTCGTCGCCGAGCTGTCCGCGGCTGGCCAGCGGCGCCAGTTGCCGCACCGTCTCGTCCCAGTCGCCGACCTGTTCCGCCCAGGTCGCCCGGGACTGGCGCAGGATGTTGTCGTCATGCCCAGGACGCAACTGGTTCAGCCAGTCCAGCGCCCGCTGCGGTCCGTAGTGCGTGCCCAGGCTCAGGCTGTAGGCCTGGCGCAGGCGAATGCGCGGGTTGATCTGGCTTTCGTCCATCCAGCGTTCGACCACCGCGGCGTCGGGCGGGTCCTGCTCGATCCGGGTCAGGCGCAGTTCGAGCAGGGCCGCGCTGTCCTTGCCTTGCGCCTCGGCCATTTTCTCGGCGTCGCGATAGCGCCCCTGATGGGCCAGGGCCTGGATCAGCAGGCTGCGGGCCTCGTCGTTGTTGGGCACCCGTTCGAGCAGGTAGCGGGTCAGGCGTTCTACCTCGGCCCAGTTGTCTTTCTTCGCTTCGCGGTAGCTGCGGTCCATGTACGGATAGCTGCGAAAACGCTCGAAATCGCTCATCGGCGCGGCGGTGGCGTGCAGGCCGGACAGGCACAGCAACAGGCCGGTGGCGGCCAGGGGCAGGCGTGTGCTCATGCCACCTCCTGGATGATACGGTGCGCCGCCTGCTGTTCGGCGGCCTGTTCGGCCAGGGCTTCTTCCAGCACTTTCTCGCTGATGATGCCGCGTTCGATCAGGTAGTCGCCGAGGCTGGTCTGCTCCGGATGGAAGTCGATCATCACCTGGTTGAACAGGGTCGCGGGGACCATGCCGCGGGTCTGCAGCAGCGTGCCGAGCAGGACCTGGTGATGGCTGACCCGCTCGATCAGCCCGGCGTCGTGCTGGTGGCGTTCGAGGACCGCGAGCATCTGCCGGGTTTCCTCCTTCTGCCAGGGGCTCGGGTAGTTGTAGCGCAGGCCCAGGGTGACCCGTCCCTGCGGCGCCAGGCGGCAACTGACCGGGCGCTTGAGCTGACGGGCGATGGCCCCCAGCGACACCTGGCTGACCGGGCTTTCGCTGGCCAGCACCAGGGTCGCGCCGTCCTCGGCCACCGGCAGCACGCCGTAGTGCACGGCGAGCCGGCGCGGCAACTGGGCGATCAGGTGGGCATCGATCTGGAACGGGTTCAGGGGCGCCCAGGGGATATCCAGCTGTTCGGACAGCGCCTGCACCAGTTGCTCGCTGTCGATCAGCCCACGCACCAGCAGCTCGCGCCCCAGGCGGCGACGCTCCGGCGCGGTGATCGCTGCCTCTCCACCAGGCGATGACCCAGCGGGGTGCGGGCCGGGGCGGTGAGGGCGGGGAATTCGTGGGTGGTCTTGTCCCAGGCCACGCGCCGCGAGTCGCCCATTTCCAGGACCTGGCGCAGGGCGCGGACGTTGGCGAAGAAGTTGACGAAGTTGCTCCACATCATCCGCGGCGCCGACAGCAGGCCCTGGAAGATCCCGTAGTAGCGGGTGACGAACCAGCCGCGCTGGAACAGCCGGTTGAGCAGGAGAAAACCGTTGAGCCAGAGCAGGGTACTGAGCAGGACGCTATCGGAGAGGATCGACGGGAAGCGCCAGGCCTCGGGGAACACCAGGGTGATCAGCCACATGCTCAGCAGCACCAGGAGCAGCAGGTTGACCAGGAAGCTCAGCAGGTAGGCGAACAGCCCGCGACGATCCCGCCAGAGGAAATAGTTGAGCGCGCCCGTGCGGCTCCAGCCGAGGTTGCGGGTGCCCTGGAAGACGATGCCGACGATCCACCGCGACTTCTGCCGGATCGCGTGCTGCCAGTCGCGCGGGAAGTGCTCGCGCACGCAGATCACCTGGGCGAACGCCCGGCTCATGCCCGGCACCCAGGTCTGCGGCAGGGCCAGTTGCGGGTCGCTGATGGAGTAGCGGGCGAAGATGCACTTCATGCCTTTCTGCTTCAGGCGAAAACCGATGTCGTAATCCTCGGTCAGGCTCTGCACGTCGAAGGCGATGCCGTCGCCGTCTTCCAGCAGGGCGCCGATGGCGCGCCGACTGAAGCAGGTGCCGACCCCGGCGCTGGGCACCTGGCCGGTCAGGGCTTCGCGGACGATGACGTCCTTGCCGTGGTTCTCGGCGAACTCGTCGACATAGTGCCCGGCGGTGAAGCCCTGCCACTCGGGGGCGAAGGGGTAGACCGGGATCTGGATCATGTCCTTGTTCGGCAGCAGGTAGTTGTACAGGCGCAGCTCCATGGGCGAGATCACGTCTTCGGCGTCATGCAGGATGAATCCGGCGAATTCGATGCGCGCGTCACGTTCGAAACGCAGGATCGCGTCGATCACATTGTTCAGGCAGTCGGCCTTGCTGGTCGGGCCGGGGCGGGCGCAGACCACCTTGTGCACGTTGGGGTAGTGCAGGCACACGGCGTCGACGTCGGCCTGGGTCTGCGGGTCGTTGGGGTAGGTGCCGACGAAGATCTGGTAGTTCTCGTAGTCCAGGGTCGAGGCCGCCAGGCGCGCCATCTCGCCGACCACGCCGACCTCGTTCCAGGCCGGGACCATGATCGCCAGGGGCTTTTCCTTGACCTCGAACAGGCGTTTCTCGTCGGCCCGTTCGTGCTTGTCGTAGATGCGAAAGCGACGGATCAGCTTGCGTCCCCAGTAGACGATATCGATGAACAGGTCATCGAGGCCGAGGAGGAACATCAGGCTGGCGAGGATGATCGCCAGCCACTTGAGGCCGAACAGGATGTAGGTGAGGACATCGACCCAGAACAGACTCATGAGGCCGCATGCCCGGTGGCGGTTTCTTCCAGCCAGCGCTGCAGGCGCTCGGCGATGCGCTGGCTGGCGTGGCCGTCACCGACCGGGAAGAACACCTTGCTCATGCGTGCGTAGGTCGCCGGGTCGTCCAGCAGGTGGCCGGTCTCCCTGACGATGCGTTCGGTCTGGGTACCGACCAGCCGCACCGTGCCGCCCTCCAGCACCGCCGGGCGTTCGGTGACCTTGCGCAGCACCAGTACCGGCTTGCCCAGGGCCGGGGCTTCCTCCTGGACGCCGCCGGAGTCGGTGAGGATCAGGTAGGCGCGGTCCATCAGCCAGACGAAATGCCGGTAGTTCTGCGGTGCGATCAGGTGGATGTTGGGCTGGTGCGACAGCACCGAGTACACCGCCTTCTGTACCTGCGGGTTGAGGTGCACCGGGTAGACGAACTGCACGTCGGGGTAGCGCAGGGCCAGTTCGGCCAGGGCCAGGCAGATGCGCTCGAAGCCCGGGCCGAAGTTTTCCCGCCGGTGCCCGGTGATCAGGATCAGCCGCTGGTCGTCGCGCAGGGCGGCCAGCGGCGAGTCGGCGGCGGGCTGCCAGCGGTTGCGCTTGAGGTCCTCGCGCATCCACAGCAGGGCATCGATCACCGTGTTGCCGGTGACCTCCATGTGCTCCAGGGGCACGCCTTCGCGCAGCAGGTTGTCGCGCGAATCCCGGGTCGGCGGGAAATGCAGGTCGGCGATGACCCCGGTCAGGCGCCGGTTGGCTTCCTCCGGCCAGGGCTGGCGCAGGTTGCCGGTGCGCAGGCCGGCTTCGACATGGCCGATGGCAATCTGTCGGTTGAAGGCGGCGAGGGCGGCGATGAAGCTGGTGGTGGTGTCGCCATGAACCAGCACGATGCGCGGCTGGAAACGTTCGTAGGCGGCGTCGATATGCGCGAGCAACTGTTGCGAGAGGCCGTTGAGGGTCTGGTTCTGGGTCATCACCTGCAGGTCTTCGTCGACCTTGAGACCGAAGTCATGCAGGACCTGCTGGAGCATTTCCCGGTGCTGGCCGGTGGAGCAGATGTTCAGCTCGATCCCGGGCCATTCGCGCAGTACCCGGGCCAGCGGGGCCATCTTGATCGCTTCCGGGCGGGTGCCGAACACCATCATGACTTTGTAGGGCATTCCTTCGCTCATGGTCCGGCCTCTCAGTTGAGTGAGTCATACGCGGGGTGCATGGGTGCAGGAACTAGATACAAGCAGCGGACTCAACCCTTGTCCAATCAGGGCTGGGCTTTTTGGGTGCACTGTCGAAAGGGTTGCGACGCCTGTCGCAGCAACTTTTTGAATCAGTCGTTGACTTGGCAAAAACGTTTAGCTAGTTTCGACCTCCATGAATACCTTCCCGCATTTGCCGACCAGCAGCATTATTACCGCCATTATCGGATTGGCGGGCTAGCTGGCACTTGCACCGAACCCGCCCTGGAGGCGGGTTCTTTCTCTCGACTCCTGGGCTCTTTGAAAAAACCAGGAGTTACCGATGACCAGCCTCACCGCCTGCCCCACCGCACCTGTCAGCGCACCCAACCTGCTGTCGGACTACGTGCGCCGGATTCTGTCCGCACCGGTGTACGACCTGGCCATTGAAACCCCGCTGCAAGCGGCTCGCGCGCTGTCGGCGCAACTGGGCAACAACGTGCTGCTCAAGCGTGAAGACCTGCAGCCGACCTTCTCCTTCAAGATCCGCGGCGCCTACAACCGCCTCAGCCAGCTGACCGCCGAGCAGCGCGCGCGCGGCGTGATCACCGCGTCCGCCGGCAACCATGCCCAGGGGGTCGCCCTGGCCGCCCGCGAGCTGGGGATCAAGGCCACCATCGTCATGCCCGAGACCACCCCGGCGCTGAAGGTCGAAGGCGTGCGCTCCCGGGGCGGTCACGCGGTGCTGCACGGCGATGCCTTCCCCCGCGCTCTGGCCCATGCCCTGCACCTGGCGCAGCGCGATGGCGCCACCTTCGTCCCGCCGTTCGACGACCAGGATGTGATCGCCGGGCAGGGCACCGTGGCCATGGAAATCCTCCGCCAGCAACCGGGGGCGCTGGATGCGATCTTCGTGCCGGTGGGCGGCGGCGGGCTGATCTCGGGGATCGCCGCGTATGTCAAATACCTGCGTCCCGAGGTCAAGGTGATCGGCGTCGAACCGCAGGATTCCAACTGCCTGCAGGCAGCCCTGGCCGCGGGCGAGCGCGTAGTGCTGCCGCAGGTCGGCACCTTCGCCGACGGCGTGGCGGTGGCGCAGATCGGTGCGCATTGCTTCGAGATCTGCCGGCACTACGTCGATGAAGTGATCACCGTCAGCAGCGACGAACTGTGCGCGGCGATCAAGGACATCTACGACGACACCCGTTCCATCACCGAGCCGTCCGGCGCCCTGGCCGTGGCCGGGATCAAGAAGTACGTGGCCGCCCGCGGGGTGAGCGGGCAGACCCTGGTGGCGATCGACTCCGGGGCCAATGTCAATTTCGACCGCCTGCGCCATGTCGCCGAGCGCGCCGAGCTGGGCGAGCAGCGCGAGGCGGTGATCGCGGTGACCATCCCCGAGCGTCCGGGCAGTTTCCGGGCCTTCTGCCAGGCCCTCGGCCGCCGCCAGATCACCGAGTTCAACTACCGCTACTACCCGGGCAAGGAAGCGCGGCTGTTCGTCGGCGTGCAGACCCATCCCGTCAACGACCCGCGCGAAGCGCTGCTGGCCAGCCTGCGCGAGCAGGGCTACGAAGTGCTCGACCTGACCGACAACGAACTGGCCAAGCTGCATATCCGCCATACCGTCGGCGGCCATGCCGGGCCGGGGGCCGAGGAGCGTGTGCTGCGCTTCGAATTCCCCGAGCGGCCGGGGGCGCTGCTGGGCTTCCTGGAGAGCCTGGGCAAGCGCTGGAACATCAGCCTGTTCCACTACCGCAACCACGGCGCCGCCGACGCCCGGGTGTTCGCCGCCCTGGAAGTGCCGGCGGACGAACGCGCCGAGCTGCCGGGCCTGCTCGATGCCATGGGTTATCGCTACTGGGACGAGACCGACAATCCGGCCTATCGCCTGTTCCTCGGCTGAGCTTGCCCTGGATCAACACGGGCTGCCCATGAGCGGCGGATGCTGAAGGTATCGAGAGACGCCAGATGAGGTACCCGCCATGAGCAGCACGTTTTTCATCCCCGCCGTGAACATCATGGGCATCGATTGCCTGGAAGAAGCGCTGAACGCCATCGTTGGCCACGGTTTTCGCAAGGCGCTGATCGTCACCGACAGCGGCCTGGCCAAGGCTGGCGTGGCCGAGCGGATCGCCGAGCAACTGGCGGTGCGCGACATCGATTCGCGGGTGTTCGACGGCGCCAGGCCGAACCCGAGCATCGCCAATGTCGAGCAGGGCCTGGCGATGTTGCGGCGCGAGCAGTGCGACTTCGTCATTTCCCTCGGCGGCGGCTCGCCCCATGACTGCGCCAAGGGCATTGCCCTGTGCGCCACCAATGGCGGCACGATCGCCGACTACGAGGGCGTGGACCGTTCGGCCAGGCCGCAGTTGCCGCTGGTGGCGATCAACACCACCGCCGGCACTGCCAGCGAGATGACCCGGTTCTGCATCATCACTGACGAAGCGCGTCACGTGAAAATGGCCATCGTCGACCGCAACGTCACGCCGATCCTCTCGGTGAACGACCCGGCGCTGATGGTCGGCATGCCGAAGTCGCTGACCGCGGCCACGGGCATGGATGCGCTGACCCATGCGGTGGAGGCCTATGTCTCCACGGCGGCGACGCCGATCACCGATGCCTGCGCCTTGAAAGCCATTGAGCTGATCAGCGCCAACCTGCGCCAGGCCGTGGCCGACGGCAAGGACCTGCAGGCGCGGGAGGCCATGGCCTATGCCCAGTTCCTGGCGGGGATGGCGTTCAACAATGCCTCGCTGGGCTACGTGCATGCCATGGCGCACCAGCTCGGCGGTTTCTACGACCTGCCGCACGGGGTGTGCAACGCGGTGCTGCTGCCCCATGTACAGCGCTTCAATGCCAAGGTCTGCGCGGCGCGGCTGCGGGACGTGGCGGGGGCGCTGGGGGTGGAGATCCGTGAGCTGGATGCGCAGCAGGGCGCCGGCGCGGCCATCGCGGCGATCGAGGCGTTGAGTCGGGATATCGAGATTCCGCAGGGGCTGGCGGTGCTCGGGGCCAGGGTCGAGGACGTGCCGATCCTGGCGGCCAATGCCCTGAAGGACGCCTGCGGCCTGACCAATCCACGGCCGGCGAGCCAGGCGGAGATCGAGGCGGTGTTCAAGGCGGCGTTCTAGCCCAAGTGACTGGACACCCCACGCCCCCCCGTAGGAGCGAGGCTTGCCCGCGAAGGAGCGCGCAGCGGTCCCAAACCCGGATGACAGGGGGCCTGCTGGTCCACGGTGGTGCCTGGGTTGGGAACGCTGCGCGCTCCTTCGCGGGCAAGCCTCGCTCCTACGGGGGCAGGTGGGCAGGTGGGCAGGCGGGCGGGAGGAGGGAGGGCGACCGTCCGGTCATTCGCAAGTTGCCAGTCTGGGGGCGCGCCACTAACCTAGCCGGTTTCCCGCCCCACCCGAGATCCCATGACCCGCACCGGCTCCCGTACCACCGGACGTCCCACCCTCGCCGAAGTCGCCCGGCTTTGCGGCGTCTCGCCGATCACCGTGTCCCGCGCCCTGAGGGGCGTGGCCACGGTGGCGCCAGACCTGGTGACCCGGGTCAAGGCCGCCGCCGCCGAGCTGGGCTATGTCGCCAATCCCGCCGCCCGCGCCCTGGCCTCGGCACAGAGCCAGTCGGTGGTGGTGCTGATCCCCTCGCTGTCCAACCAGCTGTTCGTCGAAACCCTCGACGCCATCCACGATGTCCTGCGCCCGCGCGGCCTGGAAGTGCTGATCGGCAACTACCACTACGATCCCGCGGTGGAAGAGAACCTGATTCGCAGCTACCTGGCCTGCCAGCCCCGCGGCCTGCTGCTCACCGGTCTGGAACGCAGCGATGGCGCCCGGCAGATGCTCGCCGTCAGCGGCGTACCGCGGGTGCACATGATGGAACTGGACAACCACGACGGCAGCGTCTGCGTCGGCTTCTCCCAGGAAGAGGCCGGCTACGCCGCGGCCCGCCACCTGCTCGAACGCGGCCGGCGGCGCCTCGGCTTCATCGCCGCGCAGCTGGATCAGCGCGTGCTGCAGCGCGCCGCGGGCTTTCGCCGGGCCTTGCGCGAAGCAGGCCTGCATGACCCGAGCCTGGAACTGCTGGTGCCGCAACCCTCTGCCATCGGTCTGGGCGGCGAGCTGTTCAGCCAGTTGCTGGCGCGCCACGGCGACCTCGACGGGATCTTCTTCTGCAACGACGATCTGGCCCACGGCGCCATTTTCCAGGCCCAGCGCCAGGGCATCCGGGTGCCGCAGCAGGTGGCCATGGTCGGTTTCAACGACCTGCCGGCCTCGGCGCACACGGTCCCGCGCCTGACCTCGATCCGCACGCCGCTGGCCGCCGTCGGTCACCACGCGGCACAGGCCCTGCTCGATCTGCTCGACGGTCGGCGCCGGCAGGGCGCGTCGCGGGACCTGGGGTTCGAACTGATGATCCGCGAAAGCAGTTGAAGATCAGCCGATAAATGGTGGTGGCAGAAGGCTTGCTAGGCGCCTTGCCGCATCTATGCTGAGCACAATTCCGCCAATGGAGTGTGCGTAACCATGTTCGACTCCCATCGCAAATCGGATCTGGCAGAAATCGAGCGGTGTAATCGGGCGCTGGCGCAAGCCAACGCAAAACTGGCAGCGATCAGCCGTTCCATGGCCATGATCGAATTCAGCCCCGATGGAGTGGTACTCGACGCTAACGAGCACTTTTGCAACGCCATGGGCTACAAGCTCGAGGAGATTCGCGGTCAGCATCACCGGATCTTCTGCGAGGAGACCTACACCAAGACCGAGGGATACCGCCAGCTGTGGCGCGACCTGGGCCAGGGGCAGCCGCGCAGCGGCACCTTCCTGCGCCTGAACCGCAAGCGCGAGGACATCTGGCTGGAAGCCAGCTACATGCCGGTGTTCGGCGGCAATGGTGCGGTCAGCAGCATCATCAAGGTGGCCAGCGATATCTCCCGGCGCGTGGTTCACGAACATGAAGCCGACTGCCTGCTCAACGCCATCGGCCGCTCCATGGCGGTGATCGAGTTCACCCCGGAAGGGCGGGTGATCACCGCCAACGACAACTTCCTCAACACCATGCACTATCGCCTCGACGAGGTGGTCGGCCAGCACCACAGCCTGTTCTGCCACAAGAGCGAAAGCGAATCGCCCGCCTACAAGGCGTTCTGGGCCTCGCTCAACCGTGGCGAGTACCACTCGCACCGCTTCGAACGGGTCAACAAGCTGGGGCAGATGGTCTACCTGGAGGCCTCGTACAACCCGATCTTCGACACCAAGGGCCGCCTGTACAAGGTGGTCAAGTTCGCCAGCGACATCACCCACCAGGTCTGCACCCAGCAATCCGCCGCCGAGGCTGCCCATGCCACCTCGGTGCAGAACGACGCCTGCGCGCGCAAGGGCTCGGAGGTGGTGCAGCAGACCGTGCACGTGATCGAGGAGATTTCCAACGACCTCAACGAGGCGGCGCGCAGCATCGACGCGGTGAACCGCCAGTCGGAGCTGATCGGGCAGATCGTCCTGACCATCCGCGGGATTGCCGACCAGACCAACCTGCTGGCGCTCAACGCGGCGATCGAAGCAGCGCGGGCCGGCGAGCACGGGCGTGGTTTCGCCGTGGTGGCGGAGGAAGTGCGCAACCTGGCGGCACGCACCAGCAAGGCGACCCTGGAGATCGTCGAGGTGGTTCGGCAGAACCATGACCTGTCGCTGAATGCGGTGGCCAGCATGCAGTCCAGCCTGAGCCGCACCGGGCTCGGGGTGGAATTGGCGAACGAGGCGGGGGAGGTGATCCTGGAGATCCAGCAGGGGTCGCGGCATGTGGTGGATGCGATCAGTCAGATCAACTCGACCCTGCAATTGCATTAGGGCCTGTGCGGGCCTCATCGCGGGCAATGCCCGCTTGTGTCTTGAACCAGAGGTACGGTGATCAGATGCTTTGTGTTGAGCGCTGCGGGTGCGGGTGCGAGATATCGTGTGTTGATCCATTTGCCAAGGCGACGCCAAGTCACCTTTTCGCCCTTACGGCGACCCACTTTTGAAAAGCGCAAAAGTGGGCAAAACGCTCTTGCTCCTGCATCCGGCCCTACGCTTCGCTCCGGGTTCCTTCCCTCCGCACTGACTCCGGGGGCCGCGCCATACGGGCTCCTGCCCGATGGCGCTTTCCGGGCCATCCATGGCCCTACACCCCCTCCATCAGCGCTCCACTCAGCCTCCTGATGTCGCCGGCAGATCAAGAGCCAGAGCAAAAGCAAAAGCAAAAGCAAAATCCAGAGCGTAGCCGTCACCTTCCTGAGAGCACCCTCGCCCGGCAAGAGCGCAGCGAATTGTGCTTTTGATCTTGATCTACGTGCGACATCAGGAGGCCGAGTGGAGCGCTGATGGAGGGGGTGGAGGGCCATGGATGGCCCGGAAAGCGCCATAGGGCAGGAGCCCGTATGGCGCGGCCCCCGGAATCAGTGCGGAGGGAGGGAACCCGCAGCGCAGCGGAGGGCCGGATGCAGGAGCGAAAGCGTTTTGCCCACTTTTGCGCTTTTCAAAAGTGGGTCGCCGTAAGGGCGAAAAGGTGACTCAAGGTCGCCTTGGCCAATGGATATGCACGCAAACCTCAGCACCAGCACCAGCACCAGCACCAGCACCAGCACCAGCACCAGCACCAGCACCAGCACCAGCACCAGCACCAGCACCAAGCCCCAAGCCCCAAGACAGTTGCTCCCACAATGTCCGCGGCGACACCGAACCCTGTGGGAGCGGGCCGGGCGGCGTTCCGATTGCCCGCGATGAGGCCACCAAGGTCGATCAGACCGCCGCAGCCAGTTGCGCCACCACATGCTCCCGGCGAATCCGTGCCAACGGCACGCTCACCAGCGCCAGGGTCAGCACCACGGTCACCGCAATCCCCCAGGCAGCCAACGTAAACCCACCCAACGAAATCAAGCCACCGGAAATCGCCGGCCCCACCGCCAGGCCCAGGCTGAGGAAGCTGCCGGCCGCCGCCACCACCCGGCCCTCGCGATCCAGCTCCGCCGCCAATCCGGTCAGGTAGCTCAGGGCATAGAAGTAGGTGATGCAGATGGTCATCACTCCCGCGGTGTACAGCGTCTTCGAGTGTTCACCGAGCACATAGCTCAGGCTGGTGGCCCCGGTCAGCAGCACCGCGAGGATCACCGGCGTGCTCATGCCGAAGCGCTTGCCGATCAGCGCCGCCAGCAGCGGGCCGATCAGGCCGACCACCGATTGCACCGAGAGCAGTACACCCAGCTCGTCACCGCTGTAGCCGACCATGGTCCCGATCCGCTCGACGAAGGCCCAGCCCATGGTGTCGCGGGCCTGGAACACGAACATCGCCAGCATCATGCAGATCGCCGGCAGGGTCAGCAGGACATTGCCCTTGTCACCCTTCGAGACCACCAGGGTTTCCACCACCGGCGCGCGCTGGGCCATGGCCGGGATCGCCAGGAGCATCACCGCCATGGTGCCGGCCATGGCGTAGTACAGCCCGGACAGGCCATACAGTGCCATGACCTTGGCGTAGCCGAGCATCACCACGATCATCAGCAGCACCGACAGCACGTTCATGTGCCCGGCGATCCGGTCCGGCTGCTTCGCGCTGGACACCGCGGCATTGCCGCAGGCCAGGGCCAGGCCGGCGCCGATCCCGGCGATGCAGCGCACCGCGGCCAGGGTGTAGAGGCTGTCGACATTGGCGCTGACCAGGTTGGCGGCGACTGCGAGCAAGGTGCCGGCAATGGCCAGGGTGCGCCGCGGCGCGCGGCCCATGAACGGCGCGACCAGCAGCGAGGCGAGCATGGTGAAGCCGAATTCCGCCGACATCAGCAGCCCGGCCTGGGCCTCGTTCAACTGCAGGTCGTGGATGATCGCGCTGATCAGGAACGGCAAGGCCCACAGGCCGAGCAGACCGACACCGTAGGCGGACGCGGCCGCGGAGAACACCAGGCTCCAGCTCTCAGGCAGGAAATTGCGTATTGTTTTCATTGTGGTTTTCCCGGATTGCACGCAAAAAAAGCGCGCCATTATCGGCGCGCTCGTAGAGTTTTATTGCTGACTTTCGTCGACTGGCGTTCCGTCGTCGTACTGCGACAGCCAGGTGACCATGGCCTCGCGGTAACGGGTAAAGCCCTTGTAGTCCACCAGTTCCTGGTCCAGGTCGCGGATCACCCGGTGCATGCGCTTGGCCCATTGCGGGGCGAACTCGGCCAGCTGTTGCAGGCTCACCAGGTAGGTGCGCACCGGGAACAGCACGGCGTTGCTGCGCGGCAGGCGGTGCAGCGGCTGCAGCTCGATGCGCAGGTTGACCCGCTCGCCGGCGTTTTCCGCGGTCACCGTGGTGCGGTCCGGGGCCCAGTCCGGCAGGGTCTCGGCGGAGGTTTCCAGGCGCGGGTTGACGGTGATCGACCAGTTGGTGCGACGCACCGGGTGGCCCGGACGCAGGCGCAGGAGGAACTTCAGCGCGCGCTGCAGGATGCCCATTTCATGCAGCTTGGGTACCGGGCCATGGAACTCCATGAAGCTCATGCCGAGGTTGAAGCGCAGCGAGTAGTCGGCGCGCTGGGTGGCCATGCCGGCGCCCATCACCAGGGTGTCGTCGCGCTCTTCGAGGAGGATGAACTCGCCCTGGGCCTGGCGGGTGATGTATTCCATCGGGTCCATCGGCAGGGTGCTGGCGTCGCCGAACACGAAGCGCTGGTCGAGCCCCAGCGGCCGGTTGATCCAGTGCCACTGGCTGCCGTTCTTCTCCAGGCTGAAGTGCTCGGGGAAATCGCGGGAGTACGACTCCATCAGCAGCTCCAGCAGGTCCCACTGCGCTTCCATCATGTGCGGCAGGGCGGCGTAGTGGATGCCCGGCTGGCTCTCGAGGATCTGCGCGCGGTGATGGCACTCGGAGATGTAGTGCTCGTCGATATCGAACTGGGCACGCAGGGCGCCACTGCCGAACGGCACATGGGGCTCGACGTTCATCGAGTACATGTACTGGTCTTCCGGATAGGGGAAGGGCAGGCGCAGCACCGCCTCGCGGCTGTTGGCGTAGGTGAAGCCCCTGGTATCGAGGTCGGCGTAGCTTTCGATCGGTTTGAATACGGTCATTTGTTGTTGTCCTGTTTCAGAGGTCCACGACCAGGCGGCTGCAGTTGGCCCGGGATACACACGGCATGAATTTGCGCTTGCTCAGCTTGTCTTCCTCGCTGAGCCAGTCGTCGCGGTGATCCAGCTCGCCCTCGACGTCCAGCACTTCGGTCTCGCAATAACCGCAGGCACCACCGCGGCACAGATAGGGCACCTTGTAGCCGGCCTGTTCGGCGGCTTCGAGCAGCGACTGCTCCGCGGGCACTTCTATGGTTACGCCCTGACGCGCCAGGGTGACGCTGAACGGCTGGCCGCTGGAGCCCTGCTCGACGAAGCGTTCGTAGTGGATATGGCTGTCGGTCCAGCCGAGGGCATGGGCGCTCTCGATCGTGTCGTCGATCATGCTGTCCGGACCGCACACATAGACGTGGCTGCCCAGCGGACGGCCGGCGAGGATCGCCGCGATGTCCATACGCTCGTCTTCGCCCTGCACGTAGAGGTGCACGCGGGAACCGTACTTCGCCTGCAGCTCGCGACCCAGGGCTATGTGCTCAGGGCCGCGCACGGCCAGGTGCAGTTCGAACGCGGCCTTCTTCAGCTCCAGCTCTTCCAGTTGCGAGTACACCGGGGTGATGCCCACGCCACCGGCGATGAACAGGTGCTGGCGGGCATGCTTGGCCAGGGGGAACAGGTTGGCCGGCTGGAGGATCTGCAGCAGGTCGCCTTCGCTGACGTTGTCATGCAGGAAACGCGAGCCGCCACGGCCGTCGGCGACCCGGCGCACGGCGATCTGGTAGGCGCTGGAGTCGTAGGGCGAACTCATCAGCGAATAGGCGTTGCGGTGGGTCTTGTCGCCGTCTTCGAGGACCACCACCACATGGCTGCCGCCGGAGAAGGCGGGCAGGTGTGTGCCGTTCGGATCGACGAAGGTGAAGCGGGTGATTTCCGGGGTCAGCGGCTCGATGCGCGCGACGCGCACGCTCAGGGTGCCATTATGGGTATTCATGTATCGAGCTCCTCGGCGGCGGGCAGTTCACCCGGGACTTCGCCATCGGCCTTGATGCCCTGGAAGGCGGCCAGACGACGGGAATAGTGGTCGCGCACCACCAGGTCGAGCTGGCAACCGGGGCAGGTGAAGACGCGGTGGGTGACGTTTTCCGTGTAGGTGTCGCAGTGCGCGCACCAGACCCGGCGGACCAGGGTGCCGCTGTGTTCGCGCAGGACTTCGTCGCGGTTGAGGTCGACCGCGTTGGCCGCCTGCATGGCCGTGCCGATGAAGCTTTCCGAGCCGCTCAGGTACAGGCGCAGGCCCATCCGCGCGGCGCCAAGGCGCTCGCGCAGGGCGGCGATCAGCGCCTGGTTGCTGGCGTACACCTCCAGGCCGTCGGCCTGGACTTCCAGCAGTTCGCTCAGGTGGTTGTGCCCGGAGAAGGATTCGGTGGAGTAGAGCAGGGTGCTGTGCTGGCGCTGCTCGGCGGACATGTCCGCGATCAGGCGCAGCATCGCCGCG
The DNA here is from genome assembly GCF_032621685.1 of Pseudomonas sp. zfem002. Taxonomy (NCBI): domain Bacteria; kingdom Pseudomonadati; phylum Pseudomonadota; class Gammaproteobacteria; order Pseudomonadales; family Pseudomonadaceae; genus Pseudomonas; species Pseudomonas sp. zfem002. The sequence goes on from NZ_JAVYJH010000019.1 coordinate 135,516, forward strand.
CCGCCGCTGCCCTGGCCCGCGATCAGGTGGCGCTGGCCGCCTGCCATGGGTTGCAGCCGGTCATAGACCGGACGGCTCTTGATGCCGGTGATAAGCATGATCAGACCTCGTAAGTCGCCGCCCCGGCGAACCGGGACGGCTATGGCGGTCGGCGGTCAAGCCTGAGCCATATTGCCTATGATTTTATATGTTTTGTGTCGGCCGCCAGAAAGGCGTGGTTCATCAGGTGAATCAGTGCTTGAACATCACATGACGGACGCAGGTGTAGTCCTCCAGCCCGTACATCGACATGTCCTTGCCGTAGCCGGACTGCTTCATGCCGCCATGGGGCATTTCGCTGACCAGCATGAAGTGCGTGTTGACCCAGGTGCAGCCGTACTGCAGGCGCGCGGCGAGGCGGTTGGCGCGGCCGACATCGCGGGTCCAGACCGAGGAGGCCAGGCCGTAGTCGGAGTCGTTGGCCCAGGCCAGGGCCTGCGCTTCGTCGTCGAACGGGGTGATGCTGAGGACCGGCCCGAACACCTCGCGCTGGACGATCTCGTCGTCCTGGCGGGCATCGGCCAGCACCGTCGGCTCGAAGAAGAAGCCCGGGCCGTCGACCCGCTGGCCGCCGGTGATCACGCGGATATGCGGCTGCGCCTTGGCGCGGTTGACGAAGCCTTCGACACGCTCCAGGTGGTCGCGGGTGATCAGCGGGCCGAGTTCGGTCTGCGGATCGTCCTGCAGGCCCATGCGCAGGCTGGCGACGGCCGCGCCCAGTTGCTCGACGAAGCGCGCGTAGATACCGCGCTGCACGTACAGGCGGCAGGCGGCGGTGCAGTCCTGGCCGGCGTTGTAGAAGGCGAAGGCGCGGATGCCCTCGACCGCGGCGTCGATATCGGCGTCGTCGAAGATCAGCACCGGCGCCTTGCCGCCCAGCTCCATGTGCGTGCGCTTCACGCTGCTGGCGGTGCCGGCGATGATCCGTGCGCCGGTGGCCACCGAGCCGGTCAGCGAGACCATGCGCACTTTCGAATGATTGACCAGCGGTTCGCCGACGCTCGGGCCGCGGCCGAAGAGGATGTTGACCACGCCGGCAGGGAACAGCCCGGCGATCAGTTCGCCCAGGGCCAGGGCGGTCAGCGGGGTCTGCTCGGACGGCTTGAGCACCACGGTGTTGCCGGCGGCGAGGGCCGGCGCGAGTTTCCACGCGACCATCATCAACGGGTAGTTCCACGGTGCGATGGAGGCGATCACTCCCAGCGGGTCGCGGCGGATCATCGAGGTGTGGCCGGCCAGGTATTCGCCACCGGCCGAGCCCGACAGGCAGCGGCTGGCGCCGGCGAAGTAGCGGAAGACGTCGGCGATGGCCGGGATTTCATCGTTCAGCGCGGCCTGGTAGGGCTTGCCGCAGTTCAGCGACTCCAGGCGCGCCAGGTGCTCGGCGTTGGCCTCGATCAGGTCGGCCAGCTTCAGCAGGAACTGCGCACGCTCTTTCGGCGGGGTCTGCGCCCAGCCGGCGAAGGCCTGGTCGGCGGCCTGTACCGCGGCATCCACCTGGGCGCTGCTGGCCTCGGCGATGGCGACCAGCACGGCGCCCTCGGACGGGTTGTACACGGCGTAGGGGTCGCCTTGGCCATCGACCAGCTGGCCGTTGATCAGGAGTCTGGTTTGCATTGCGTATTCCTGCTTGGAGTTATTGATGAATACAGGCGCTTCGGTTCACGGGGCCTGCGCAAGGCTTAAACATATAAAACCATATCTTAAATTTGCTTGCTAGCCTGAAAAGACAGAATTGCCCTGACCATAAGGTCATAAGGCGCTATCAAGACGACTGTGCTTCGCTATAAGATGCGAAACCGATTTTTTAGCCGAGCCTGCCAGACGCTCGAGAGGGAGAGGCAATGACTGCCCTGAACAGTGCACGTAACACCGCGTTCATCCGGCTGCGCCAGGAGGGGCGCACCGATGAAGTGGCACGGCGCCTGGTGGAAGCCATCGAACTGGGCCTGTTCGCCGAAGGCCAGCAGTTGCCCAGCGAATCGGAGCTTGCCCTGCAGTTGGGGGTGGCCACGGTCACCCTGCGCGAGGCCCTGGTGGTGCTGCGTCAGCGCGGCCTGATCGAGACTCGCCGCGGGCGCAATGGCGGCAGCTTCGTCTGCGCGCCGGTGGAGTTGCCCGAGGCGCTGCTCCTGCAACGCCTGCGCGACATGAGCGGGCCGGACCTGCGCGACCTCGGCGACGAACAGACGGCCATCTCCGGCACCGCCGCGCGCCTGGCGGCCAAGCGCAGTTCGCCGGAGCAGCAGGGGCGCATCGCCCATCACATCGACATGCTGCGCCAGGCCGGTTCGCGTCTGGCCCGGCACCGTGCCGACGCGCGTTTCCACATCGAAGTGGCGGCGGCCGCGCAGTCCCTGCGCCTGACCCACGCGGAGATGCGCCTGCAGTCGGAAGTCGGCGAGCTGTTGTGGATGGAAGCGGCCGGTGGCGGCGATATCACCCTGGTCGAGCAGGAGCACCAGGCGATTCTCCAGGCCCTGGTCGCCGGCGACGCGGTGCTGGCCGGGGCTCTGGCCGAGGCCCACGTCAACCGCGGCATCAAGCGCCTGATCAGCCTGCGCCTGGAGCTGTTGGCCGGCGCCGAGTGAAGCAGCACTAGACAAGAAGAAAAGCCGAACCTGTGTGAGGTAATGCCATGTTTGCTCCGAGCGACAACGCTTGCTTTTCCGCCTGCGCGCAGCAGCTGGACAGCACCCTGGGAAGCATCTTCAGCCAGGTCCGCGAACTGGTCGAGGAAACCCGTGCACTGTGGGAACGGGTCCTGGCCGAAGGCCGCCAGCCGCTGGCGCGGGACCTGGCCTCGCTGCGCCCGGCCATCGACCGGCAACTGCTGGCCACCGGCGCCTTCGGCTGTGGTGGCGGGGTGATCGTCGAGCCCAACGGCCTGGCCGACCGGGAAATGCACCTGGAATGGTGGTACCTGGCCGATGCCGGCAAGACCCTGCCGTTGCGGCCGAACTTCGACCGGCGCCGGGAGAACTACTACGACTACACCGAGATGCCCTGGTACCGGCGGCCGCGGGATACCGGCAAGTGCGTGGTGGAGGGGCCTTATGTCGACCTGTATGGCACCAACCTGTACGTGCTGACCTTCACCATGCCGATCCTGGTGCAGGGGCGTTTCATTGGCGTGGCCGGGCTGGACCTGTCGCTGCACAACCTCGAGCGTCTGCTGGTGCGCAGCCTGATGAAGCTGGATCACGAGGCGGTGCTGCTCTCGGCGGATGGCCGGGTGATCGCCTCGAACACGGCGAACTGGATGGTCGGCGACCTGGTGGCGACCTTGCTCAATACCCTGCAGTTGGACGAGATCCGCCTGACCTTGTCGGAGTCGGAGACGGGGTGGTCGCTGGTGCGCTTGCCCACTATGCGTTAGGCGCCTGGTTCGCCCGCGAAGAACCCGTAGGAGCGCGGCTTGCCCGCGAAAGGACCGCGCTAGCGGTCCCGAACCCAACCGTTGTCGGGGACAGCTAGCGCGGTCCTTTCGCGGGCAAGCCGCGCTCCTACGGTGGTGCAGGCTGAAAGATCGGTTGCAGACAAGGAATTGTTCTTCGACGTATTCTTGCTCATGGTCTCGCCCTCGCTGTCGCTGACATCTATAGGATGCCACCGTGGCGCACAGACGCCTCGGCGGGGGCGAGTCCATCCAATGACAGCGTCAGCGCAGTTCCAGGCGCTTGAGCAATTGCTCCAGACTCTTTTCCAGCCGCGCCTTCAGCACCTGCAATTCCTGATCCCCGACACTCCTCGCACACCCTTGCTCCAGTGCATCGCAGTGCGCCACCAGCCCCCGCGCCTTGAGGATCTTCATCCCCCCGCGAATCCGATGGGTGAGGGCCTTCAGCGCCGGTCGCGGCGACGTCGGCCCCAGGGCGCGCAGGGCGGTGAGGTCTTCTTCGGTACTTTCGGTCAGTTGCGCCAGCAGACGCTCGATCACCTGCGGATCGTCCCGGGTCAGATGGCGCAGTTCGTTGAGGTCGAAGCCGCTGTCATCGCTGCTGGCCACCGCCAGCCCGCCCAGGTGGCTGCGCAGCGCCCCCAGTCCGATCGGCTTGAACAGGCAATCGTCCATTCCCGAGGCCAGGCAGCGCTCGCGCTCTTCGGCCTGGGCATTGGCGGTCAGGCCGAGAATCAGGCAGCGCCGCCGTTCGCCACGTTCTTCGGCGCGCACCGCACGGGTCAGTTCATGGCCGTCCATGCCCGGCATGTTGCAGTCGCTGATCAGCACGTCGAAATCGCCATCGCGCCACAGCTGCAGGGCCGTGGCGCCATCGCCGGCCTGGCTGACGCGGTGCCCGAGGAGGGTCAGTTGCTTGTCCAGCAGCATCAGGTTGGCGGGATAGTCGTCCACCACGAGGATTTTCAGGCTGGTGGCGTTGTCCGGCGTTTCCACTGCACCGGGCGCCGCGACCGGCAGGCTGCCGGCCCAGGGCAGGTGCAGCGACACCGTGGCGCAGGTGCCGTGCCCCGGTTGGCTGCTCAGGTGCAGGGTGCCGCCCATCAGTTCGCACAGGGTTCGGCTGATCACCAGGCCCAGCCCGGTGCCCTGGCGCGGCGCCTGCTGCCCGGCCTGGACGAAGGGGCTGAACAGGCGCGCCTGGTCCGCCGCGCTGATGCCGATGCCGCTGTCTTCCACGCTGAGTTCGATCCGCGCGCCATCCCCCTCGGCTTCCAGGCGCAGGCTGATCCGCAACTCACCCTGCTCGGTGAACTTCAACGCATTGCTCAGCAGGTTTGCCAGCACCTGGCGCAGGCGCAGCGGGTCCACCGCCAGCGGCCGGGTCGGCGCGGGCAGCGCCAGGTGCAGCGCCAGGCCCTTGAGGCGGGCGCTGCTCTCGAACACCTGGGCGGTGCCGCGGATCAGCGCATGCAGGTCGGTCGGCTGCGGGGCCAGGGCCATGTGCCCTGACTCGATCCGGGCGATATCCAGCACATCGCCAATCAACTCCAGCAGGCCACTGGCCGAATCGAACGCCACCTGCAGCGACGGCTGGTCGACCCGGCCCTGCGCGGCGTCCTTCAGGGCCAGCTCCAGCAGGCCGATCACCGCGTTCATCGGCGTGCGGATCTCATGGCTCATGGTGGCGAGAAAGCTGCTCTTGGCGTGGTTGGCGCTGTCGGCCTGTTCCTTGGCCTGGCGCAGTTCGTCGAGCAGGCCCTCGCTGATCTTCAGCTGGCGCTGCAGGGCCTGTTCCGCCGCCTCGCGCTGGCCGATCAGGCGGCGCAGGTAGCGGTTCCACAGCACCACCGCGGCGATCGCCAGGCCGGCGACCAGGAGAATCTGCAGCACCAGCCCGCGGTAGTTGCGCCACGGGTTGTCGCTGATCAGCGCGTTGGTGCGCCAGCGGTTGGCGAGCAGGGTCATTTCGTCCGGCTCGATGCTCAGCAGGGTCTTGTCGAGGATGGCGTGCAGGACGTCGTTGCCGCGGGCGGTGGCGAAGGCCGCGATGGCCGGGCTGTCGTCGAGCAGTGCGGCGATGCGCAGGCGGTCCTTGAACAGCCGGCTGATGAAATAGGCGGCGTTGATCTGCGAACTGATCGCCGCATCGGCGCGGCCCTGGGCGACGTATTCCATGAGGGCCAGCGGGTCGTCCACCTCGACCAGCTCGATGCCGGGATGCTCGCGGCGCAGGGTTGCGCTGAATGGCGTGCCGCGGATCAGCGCCACGCGCTTGCCCTTCAGGGCCTCGGCGGTATCCGGCGCCTGCGGGTGGGTCGAGGTGACCAGCACCCGCGGCGTGGTCAGGTAGGGCCGGGTGAAGTCCAGGGTGCGCGCCCGTTCGCCGCCGTAGGGCAGGGCGCCGATCAGCTCGGCTTCGCCGTTTTCCACCAGGCGGATCATCTGCGCCACGCTGTCGGCTTCGATGATCTGGAAGTGCAGGCCGGTGCGCAGGCTGATCTGCTCCAGCAGGTCGGCGGTGATACCGCGAAACTGCTGCTTGTCGTCGAGGAAGGTCAACGGCGCGAAGTACTTGTTGATCACCACCCGTACCTCGGGATGCTGGCGGATCCAGGCTTGCTCCGTGGCGTTCAGCTCCAGCACGCCGCGGTTGAGCAGCGGGCTGTTCAGGCCACTGCTCCAGCGCCTGGCGACATTGATCCGGTCGCTTTCCGAGAGACTCGCCAGCGCCTGGTCGACGACCCGCAGCAGGGTGCTGTTGTCATGTTCCAGCGCGAAGCTGAAGGAAGAGCGCAGGGCTTTGACGTACCAGGCGATCTGCACGCTGTCGCGGTAGTGATTGCCGATCAGGTAGTCGGAACTGATGGCGTCGCCGATGAAGGCGTCGGCATCGCCCTGGGTCAGGGCGGACAGCGCGGCCATGCTCGAGGCGTAGAGCTGCAGGGTCGCGCGCGGATAGACCTGGCGGATGCGCTCCACCGGCAGGTAGTGGTCGACCATCGCCAGGCGCGCACCGGCCAGGTCGTCGTCCGGGTTGCGTGGCTTGCCCAGCGGCGTGGCGACGATCGCCTGGTCATCGGCGTAGGGCAGGCTCAGCAGCAGTTCGGTATTGGCGCCCTCGTAACCGTTGGCACTGCCCAGCAGGTCGATCTCGCCCCGTTGCAGGGCCTGGATCGCCTGGCCGCGGCTGGGGTAGTGGCGCACTTCCACGGGGGTCTTCAGCTGTTCGCCGATCAACCCGGCGTAGTCGGCGCTCAGGCCTTCGTAGTCGTGCTGGCTGACATTGATGTCGAACGGCGGGTAGTCCGGCGCGGAAGTGCCCAGGCGCAGGACCTTCCTCTGCTCCAGCCAGCGGCGATCGGCGTGGCTCAGGGCTGGCGGCGCGCTGCTGCTCAGGGAGCGCCCGAGCAGCTCGCGGCGGGCAGCTTCCTGCGCCGCGCCAGGGGCGGGCGCGCTCAGCAGAAGCAGGCCGCCGATACCGCAGGCGGCGAACAGACGAAGGTTCATGCCAGCTTCAGATCATGCCATGGCGATTGGCCAGATCGAGCAGTTCCGCCAGCGATTGCACCTGCAGCTTGTCCATGATGCGGGTCTTGTAGGTGCTGATGGTCTTGGAACTGAGGATCATCGCCTCGGCGATCTCGTTGTTGCTCGCGCCCCTGGCCAGTTGGCGCATCACTTCGAATTCGCGGTTGGACAGGCGGTCCAGGCGATCGCTCTCGGAGTGCGAGCGTGACGACAGACGCTGGGCATCCGGCAGGTACGAGTAGCCGCTGAGCACGGCCTTGAGGGCGCCGACGAGGATATGCATGTCTTCGTCCTTGCGCACGAAGGCCGAGGCGCCGGCCTCGATGCAGCGATTGGCGAACAGGCGTGGCGGCAGACCGGTGAAGACCATGATGCGCGGGCTGGGATTCAGCGCGCGCAGGCGTTCGAGGACGCTCAGGCCGTCGAGGCGAGGCAGGCCGAGGTCGAGGATCACCACATCGGGAGGATCGTCCTGGCACATGCTGACCGCGCTCACGCCATCGTGGGCCTCGCCGATCACGTCGTAGCCTGCCTCCAACAGCACCTGGCGGGCGGCAAAACGGATGGTGGGGTGATCGTCGACGATCAGGATCTTGTTCATTGCGTGTGAAACTCCTGCATCAGGAATTGAGGGTTCCCGAGTCACTCAGGAGGGGCGACCGCCGCTCTGGACGGGCCGCTCACGATACGTCGAATCAGGTTCGATGAGTACGAGGAGTATAGAGCTGTGGAACATTTCGGGCTGATTAGATGAAAAGTCCTACAAGACTTGCCTGGGATGGTGCCGCAGGGCGGGCACCCGGAATGCTGGACGCCGAGCGCTTGCCTGACACCTGGGTAGGAAATGAACTGAAGGATGTGTTTAGTCGGGTGTAGGAAAGGCCCGGCTCAATGGCTCGCCAGGGTACCGCCGGGTGCCAGACGCAGGGCTTTGCTCACTTGCGCCTGGATCGCATAGGCGGGTGCTTCCACCGCCTCGTAGTTGCGCGTGTAGCGCGCGGCGAAATCCTCCACGCCCCATTGCTGGTACTGCTGCACATGCTTGAGCTCGTGGGCCCAGAGGGCGACGTTGTCGCGGGCTTCCTCGGCGTTGCGAAAGACGATCACGTCGATGAGGGTTACCGCGGCGACATCGGGGTTCTGCAGGAAGGCGCTGGCGGCATCCAGCTGCTGCGCATTGCCGACCTGATAGCGCGCGGCGTCGAGGACCTGGAAGTCGTACCAGGGCTCCAGTTGCACGCGGATGTCCAGCGGGATCGGCGCGACCCCGGTGCTCACCGCGCTGTCGCGCGACAGCTTGAGCCAATTGGCCAGGCCGGAGGAGGCCATGCGTGCGACATCGTTCAGCAGGCTGAACAGGTCCTGGCCGCCGCTGGGTGGCGGGCTCTCGGCCTGCACCGGCGTGGCGACGAGCAGGGCCAGGCACAGCGAAGCCGTGGAAATAGCGCGGATAACCATGAAACTCCTGCCGATGGGGCGGAAAACCGGGGATGCGCAGTTTGACCGGCATTTCTCGGTTTGGTTGGCGACAACGGACAATTTCTTTCGGGGCTTGAGGCGGATCGGTCGCACAGGCATCCTTCGCCCTTTGATCTGCCTGGAGCCGTCATGGACGCCTCGACTCTTCTGCTCTACATCATCGCCGCCAGCGCGGTGATGATCACCCCCGGCCCGGCCATGCTGCTGGCGTTGAACAACGGTGCCAGCCACGGCATGCGCGTGGCCGGCTTCGGCATGGCCGGGGCGATGCTGTCCGACCTGGTCCTGATCGCTGCCGTAGGCTGTGGCCTGGGGGCGCTGCTGCAGGCGTCGGAGCAGTTGTTCAGCCTGGTGAAATGGATCGGCGCGGCATACCTGCTGTACCTGGCGGTGGTGCTCTGGCGCGCGCCGGTCAAGGCCCTCGGGGTCAGTGGCGCTGGGTCTGCGGTCAGTGCCCGCTCGACCTTCCTGCGCGCCTTGATCGTCGGCCTGTCCAATCCCAAGGGGCTGCTGTTCTTCTCGGCGTTCCTGCCGCAGTTCATCCGCCCCGAACAGCCGGTCCTGCAGCAGTACGTGATCCTCGCGCTGGTGACCGCATCCCTGGATTGCCTGGTGATGATCGTCTATGCCCTTGGTGGCCGGCATGCCGTGCGCGCGTTCTCGGCGCGGGTGATGCAATGGATCAACCGCGGCTGCGCCGGCATGCTCGCGGTGCTGGCGGTGGGCCTGAGCCTGTATCGACGCAACGACCTGCACTGATCGTCGCTCAATGGCGCCGCCAGGCGCCTATTGACGGGCATCAGCCTGTCAGGGCTGTTCCATGGCCTTCTCCAGAAAACCGCGGCTGGCCTGCAGCACCGCCAGCCGGGTGTCTTCCCCCGCCAGCATCCGCGCCACCAGCAGGGCTCCCACGCATTGGCAGAGCATGGCCCAGGCCAGGGCCTCGTCTTCCAGCGTGCTGGCCCAGGCCTGGTGCAGGGTGCTCAGCCAGTGCTCGGCTTCCTCGCGCACGCTGATATCGGCCCGGGCGATCTCCGCGCCCAGGGTCGGGATGGCGCAGCCGCTTTGCGGATTGTGCAGATGGGCCAGGCTCAGGTACTGGTCCAGGCAGTGGCGCAGCTTGTCGCGGGTCAGTTCGCCAGACTGCGTGCGCAGGTGGAGGTAGCTGCCGGACAGTTCCTGGCGCACGATCTCGCTGAACAGATCGTCCTTGGATGGAAAGTGGTTGTAGAAGGCGCCGCCGGTGAGGCCGATGGCCTTCATCAGCCCGGCCACCCCGGTGGCGGAAAAGCCCCCCTGCTTGGCGATGGCGCCGCTGCTCTGCACCAGCTTCTGCCGGGTCTGTTCCTTGTGTTCGGTGGAATAGCGCACCTGCGAATCCTCGATGACCACGCTTGACGAATGGGCGGATCATAGCATAGCGTTCGTTTACTAAACGATCATTCATCAATGAGGCGACACCCATGACCGAGAACAACAAAGTCGTACTGGTGATTGGCGCCGGCGACGCCACGGGAGGCGCGATTGCCAAGCGCTTCGCCCGCGAAGGCTATATCGCCTGCGTGACCCGGCGCAGCGCCGACAAGCTGCAACCGCTGCTCGAGGAAATCCGCGCGCAAGGCGGCCAGGCCCATGGCTTTGCGTCCGATGCACGCAAGGAAGAAGAGGTGACGGCGCTGGTGGAGCAGATCGAGAGCAGCCTCGGGCCGATCGAGGCGATGGTCTTCAATATCGGCGCCAATGTGCCGTGCAGCATTCTCGAGGAGACCCCGCGCAAGTACTTCAAGATCTGGGAAATGGCCTGCTTCGCCGGCTTCCTCACCGCGCAGGCGGTCGCGCGGCGCATGGTCGTGCGCGAGCGCGGCACTATCCTCTTCACCGGCGCCACCGCGGGCTTGCGGGGCGCCGCCGGTTTCGCCGCCTTCGCCGGGGCCAAGCACGGGATTCGCGCACTGGCCCAGAGCATGGCGCGGGAGCTGGGCCCGCGGAACATCCATGTCGCCCATGTGGTGGTGGACGGTGCCATCGACACCGCCTTCATCCGCGACAGTTTCCCCGAGCGCTACGCGCTGAAGGAACAGGACGGCATCCTCGATCCCGCGCATATCGCCGACAACTACTGGCACCTGCATGCCCAGCCCCGGGATGCCTGGACCTTCGAACTCGACCTGCGTCCGTGGATGGAACGCTGGTAAATCGCCCACCTGTACAAAAGGACCTGATGAGATGAGCAAGACCGTTGAATTCTTTTTCGATCTGGGCAGCCCGGCCAGCTACCTGGCGTGGACCCAGTTGCCAGCCCTGTGCGCCGAGCACGGTGCGCGCCTGGTGCTGCGGCCGATGCTGCTGGGCGGGGTGTTCCAGGCCACCGGCAACAGTTCGCCGGTGATGATTCCGGCCAAGGCGCGTTACTTCTTCGGCGACCTGCATCGGCATGCCGAGCGTTATGGCGTGGCGCTGAAGTTCAGCGAGCATTTCCCGATCAACACCCTGGCCCTGATGCGCGCCGCGACCGCGGTGCAACTGCGCGAGCCCGAGCGCTTCGAGGCGTGGCTGGCGGCGATGTACCAGGCGCTGTGGGGGGAAGGGCGCAACCTGGGGGATCCCCAGGTGGTGGCCGAGGTGCTGGACAAGGCAGGCTTCGATGCCGGCGGGTTCGAAGCCCAGGTGAGCGATCCCGAGGTCAAGGCGGCGCTGAAGGCGGTGACCGAGGAAGCGGTGGCGCGCGGGGTGTTCGGTGCGCCGACATGCTTTGTCGGGGATGAGATGTTCTTTGGCCAGGATCGCCTGGGGTTCATTGCCGAGGCGCTGGGGCGCTGAGCAGGGGGCAGCGTACCCTCCATGGCGTTCACCTCGCCTGATCCAGCAACTCGAACAACCGCCACGCCAGCTTCACCCGCTCGCCATTTGGATAATTCCGGTTGGCCAGCAACACCACCCCGCGCTGCAACTGCGGCACGAACGCCACATAGGCGCCAAAACCGTTGGTGGCCCCGGTCTTGTTCACCCAGACTTTCGACTGCGGCGCCAGCGGCGGCCGCAACGCGGTCACCGGGGTGCCCTCCAGGGCGTAGCGGTTGTCGTTGCCATCGATCAGGGTCTGCAGGGCCAGCGGGTAATCGTACTGCTCCCAGACCAGGTCCTGGGTCATCTCGCCGCGCTGGTAGTGGCCGCGGCGGGTGTCGTCCAGCGCCTGCTGCAGGGGCGCCGGCAAATCCAGCCGGCCCAGGTTGGCCTCGACGAAACGCAGCATGTCGCGGCTGCTGCTCTTCACCCCGTAGGCCTCGTCGGCCAGTACCCCGGGATTGACCCGTACCGGCTTGCCATCCTTGTCGTAACCCCAGGCATACAGCGCCTGCTGCTGCGCCGGTACCTGCACGAAGGTGTGCTGCAGCCCCAGCGCCGGCAGCAGTTGCTCCTGCAGGGCGCTGGCGAAGGGCACCTGCAACTGCTTGGCGGTGATCACGCCGAGCATGCCGATGCTCGGATTGGCATAGGCACGCCAGGTATCGGGACTGTGTTGCGGCTGCCACTGCCTGAGCCAGGCCAGCAACTGCGCGTTGTCATGGATCGCGTCGGGCAGTTGCAGGGGCATGCCGCCGTTGGTGTGGGTCGCCAGGTTGAGCAGGGTCAGCTTGCCGAACGGCGTGCCGGCCAGTTCCGGCAGGTAGTCGGCGGTCTGCGCCTGCAGCGCCAGCTTGCCGTCGAGCGCGGCCCTGGCGGCCAGGCTGGCGCTGAAGGTCTTGCTGATCGAGCCCAGTTCGAACAGGGTGTCGCGGCTCACGGCCCGGCCGCTGGCCTGGTCGGCGACGCCGAATTCGTAGAAGTACTGCTTGCCGTTGTCGCTGATGGCGATCGCCAGGCCGGGGATGCCGTTGTCACGCATGACCTGCTGCGCGACGTCGCGGACCTGTTCTTCGAGGTCGGGGCTGGCCCAGGCGAGCAGGGGGCTGGCGCAGAGCAGGAGAAGGGCGGGAAAACGCATGGAGAACATCCGGGATGGAAAAACCTGCACCCTAGCAGAACAACCCGGCGCTGGCTCTACAGGCTGCAAGGGAACTCCGACCCGGCCAAACGGATCCTAGGTTGAGTAGTACCTGACTTTTTTATCTCGGGCTGACCGGAGGATTCCGTCATGCGGCGTACATTGCTTGTTTCTTCATTATTGCTGTGCCTGCCTTTCGGCTCGGCGCTGGCCCGGGTCGACGCTGGCGATGTCGCCACTTCGGCGGGGGTTTCCGCTTCGCTGTATTCGACCTTCAAGGATGACAAGCGCCTGATCCCGGCCCGTGACGAGGCCTCCAGCTTCGTCGCCAGCGGCGGCGCGATCCGCGGTGCCTACCTCGAAGCGGTACTGCAGAAGGTACGTGCCGAGCACCCGGGCCTGCAGGCCAGCGATGAAGAACTGGCGCGGGCGATCCTGGTCAGCGATCACTTCGGCGACGAACGCTAACCGCGTCACGCTACAGGCGGACGCGCTGGACGTGAGTGCCGGGCTGGTCTTGACTGCACATGCCTGAGTAATTCACAAGGATAATCCCATGACCAGCAATACCGTCCGCCTGCACCGTGTCTTCAAGGCACCCGTGGAGCGGGTCTACCGTGCTTTTCTCGATGCCGACGCCATGGCCAAATGGCTGCCACCCCATGGCTTCACCTGTCACGTCGATCATCTCGACGCCCGGGTTGGCGGAACCTACAAGATGTCGTTCTGCAACTTCTCCGCCGGCCAGCGCCATGCCTTCGGCGGCGAGTACAAGGAACTCCTGCTGAACGAGCTGATTCGCTACACCGATCGTTTCGACGACCCCAACCTGCCGGGCGAAATCACCGCCACCATCACCTTCAAGAGCGTGTCGTGCGGCACCGAAGTGCATATCGTCCAGGAGGGCCTGCCGGAGGTGATCCCGCTGGAGGGCTGCTATCTGGGCTGGCAGGACTCGTTGAACCAGCTGGCCAATCTGGTAGAGCCCGAAATTCCGGGTTGATGCACCGTCAAGAGAAAAGGTGGTCGCTTTAACTTTTTGTTACTGTTTTAATGATTGGATCCAATTTCTACCGGCGTTCCGATCATGCACGATGCCAACCCGGCTGCCGTTTCCCCTCCGTCCACCGCTGCGTCCCCGCGCCGCCGTGCCTTGCTGGCGGCGTGCGGCGCACATGCCGTCAACGACGGCCTCACCGATCTTATCTACGTGCTGCTGCCGATCTGGCAGGCCCAGTTCGGCCTGAGCTATGCGCAGATCGGCCTGATGCGCGGCGCCTACTCGGCGACCATGGCCGGTTTCCAGTTGCTCGCCAGCCGCGCCGCACGTCGCTACGGCCGGGAAACCCTGCTGATTGGTGGCACCGCGCTGGTGGGCGTGGCCTATCTGCTGGCCGGGCAGGCTGCCGGCCTGATCGCCCTGATGGCGGCGTTGATTCTCGGCGGTCTGGGCGCCAGCACCCAGCATCCACTGGCCTCGTCGCTGGTCAGCGATACCCACGAGCCGGGCCGCGAGGTCAAGCAGGCGCTGTCGCAGTACAACTTCGCCGGCGATATCGGCAAGACCCTGATCCCGGCGCTGGTGGGGCTGTCGCTGACGGTGATGAGCTGGCGCCTGAGTGTCAGCCTGGCCGGTGTGCTCGGCCTGCTGGCGGCGCTGGCGATGTACCTGTTGATTCCGCGCAACGTCGAGCGCCACGCGGTGGCCGCAGGCAAGGCGGGGGCCGGCGAGGGCAGCGGCTCGGCCAGTGGCCTGCGCGCGCTGCTGGCCACCGGTTTTCTCGATAGCGCGGTGCGCATGGGTTTCCTCACCTTCCTGCCGTTTTTGCTCAGCGACAAGGGCGCCGGCACCGCCGGTATCGGCCTGGCCCTGACCCTGCTGTTCATCGGTGGCGCCTTCGGCAAGCTGATCTGTGGCTACCTCGGCGCGCGCATCGGCCTGCTGAAGACGGTCTGGCTCAGTGAATCATTGACCGCGGCGGCGATCGTCGCCGCGGTGTTCCTGCCGCTGACCGCGCTGATGATCCTGCTGCCGCTGCTGGGCCTGGTACTCAATGGCACGTCGTCGGTGCTGTATGGCGTGGTACCGGAACTGGCGGCCGCGGGCCGTCGCGAACAGGCGTTCGCCCTGTTCTATACCGGCACCATCGGCGGCGGCGCACTGGCGCCCATCGTCTTCGGCCGCCTGGGCGATGTCAGCGGGGTGCCGCTGGCATTGATGGCGCTGGCGGCGACCCTGCTGTTGACCCTGCCGCTGACCTGGTACGTCGATCGCGGCCTGGAGAGTTGAAGCTCAGTCCTGCGGCAGCTCGGCGAGGGCCTTGCGCAGGGTTTCGGCATCGCTGAACGAGCGCTTGGCCAGCAGCGTGCCGTTGTCCAGTTGCAGCCATTGCACCTGGCCCGGCGCCACGGCATAGCCAGGCACCACCTGGCCTTCGCGGTCGAGGATCACGCGGTAGCTGTAGTCGCGCATCTTGGGAATGGCGAACAGCTTGCTGATCAGCGCCGGCATGCCCTGGATATCGGCGACGAAGGCGGCATGCCGGGCTTCCAGCCAGCCCTTGGGCTGTTCGGCCAGCGCGGCCTTGACCAGCTTCGCCCCGTCCATGTCACCGGCGGCCAGCAGCACCCGGGTGCTGGCATCGAGGGTGAAGGTGTGGTCGTGCTGGTCAGCGAGGGTGAAGGGCGTCAGGCGCTCGCCGACTTCGGCGGCGTTGGCCATGAAGGGCAGCAGGCCCAGCAGCAGTACGCAGGCAGCTTTCACAGGGTCGAATCCTTGCAGTGTGGGAAGAGGGGATGCAGCAGTCGCGCAGCATAGCAAGCCCCTGCGCTTCAGGCATGCGACAGGCTGCCGCCCCGGCCCAGTTCTCCCGGTGACAGGCCGAACAGGCGGCGAAACGCGGCGCTGAACGCCGACAGCGAGTCATAGCCGCAGGCCAGGGCGACATCGGTGACCCGCTCGCCGCGCTCCAGCGCCGGCAGCGCGCTGGCCAGGCGCATGCGCTGGCGCCAGGTGCGGTAGGTCATGCCGGTTTCCTTGAGGAACAAGCGGCTCAGGGTCTTTTCGCTGACCCCGGCCTTGCGGCTGGCATCGCCCAGGCCGAGCGGCTCGTGGGGGCGCGCCTGGGCCTTGCGGCACAACGCGCGCAGGCGCGCATCGCGGGGCTGGGGCAGGACCAGGTCGAGCTCGTCGGCCAGGCGCAGGCGATCCACCAGCACCTCGACCAGACGTCCGTCGGCGCTGTCACGGTCGTACTCCACCGGCAGCTCGCCGAAGGCGCGAATCAGCTCGCGCAACAGCGGGTCGACCGCGATCACCCGCAGATCCGCCGCGGGCCACAGTTGCAGCGCGGGGTCGACGTAGAGGCTGCGGATGCAGGCGCCGGGGGTGCAGTGCACCCGGTGCATCAGGTGTGGCGCGATCCATACCGCGCGGTGTGGCGGCAGCACCAGGCGGGCGTTGTCGGTGTGCACCTGCAGCACCCCGTGCAGGGCGTGGGACAGCTGCCCCCAGGGATGGCGATGGCGGTACTCCAGGGCGATGTTCGGCAGGCTCGCGCGCTGACCGTAGAGCGGGCGCGGCAGGCTGGGCAGGTCGTCCAGGTGGAGCGGGTTGTGTCCATTCGACGACATTGCTGGCGTTCTCGCGTTAGTCGGAAAGGCCGCGACACCTTATCGTCTCCGTCGTCCCCAGCACAACCCGACGGAAACCGGCGATGAAACACCTGCGCGCACTGTTCGACACTTTCACCCTGGCCCTGCTTGCGGTCATCGCCGTCGCCACCTGGCTGCCTGCTTCCGGGGTCGGCGCGGCGTTCTTCAGCGGCCTGACCCACCTGGCCATCGCCCTGCTGTTCTTCCTGCATGGCGCCAAGCTGTCCCGCGAAGCGGTGATCGCCGGTGCTGGGCACTGGCGTCTGCACCTGCTGGTGTTTGCCTGCACCTTCGTGCTCTTTCCTGTGCTGGGCCTGCTGCTCAAGCCGCTGATCCTGCCGCTGGTGGGCGATGCCCTGTACCTGGGCGTGCTCTACCTGTGCGCCTTGCCGGCCACGGTGCAATCGGCGATCGCCTTTACCTCGCTGGCCCGCGGCAACGTCCCGGCGGCGATCTGCAGCGCGGCGGCGTCGAGCCTGCTGGGGATCGTGCTGACGCCATTGCTGGTGATGCTGCTGATGGGCGTGGAGGGTGGCAGCGGTTCGCAGCGGGATGCGCTGCTGGCGATCGTCCTGCAACTGCTGGTGCCCTTCGTCGCCGGGCAACTGGCGCGGCGCTGGATCGGCGCCTGGGTCGCGCGCAACGCCGGCTGGCTGAAGTCGGTGGACCAGGGCTCGATCCTGCTGGTGGTGTACACGGCGTTCAGCGATGCGGTGCTCAGTGGCCTGTGGCATGCGGTGCCGCCATCGCGCTTGCTGGGCCTGACGCTGGTGTGCTGCGGCCTGCTCGCGCTGGTGCTGTGTTTGACCCGCAGCCTGGGGCGCTGGCTGGGCTTCAGTGTCGAGGACCGCATCACGCTGCTGTTCGCCGCGTCGAAGAAGAGCATGGCCACCGGGGTGCCGATGGCGCAGTTGCTGTTTGCCGGAAGCACGCTGGGGGTGCTGATCCTGCCGTTGATGCTGTTTCACCAGATTCAGCTGATGGTCTGCGCGGTACTCGCGCAGCGCTACGCCCGTCGGGAGTGAGCGGGCTTCAGCGGCGCCGCCGGTACAGCCAGGTGTACAGGCCCAGGTTCACCAGCAGCACGGTGATGCCCAGCGCCACCTGGATCCCCGGGGTGAGCCCCGCCGGGTAGATCACCGGCAACAGGTAATGCTCGATGAAGCCCTGGGCATACCCCTGTTCCCCGGCGGCCTGGCGCATGCGGTTTTCCCAGTCGGTCAACGGGCAGGGCCAGTGCATCACCTCCACCAGGAAGCCCCAGCCCGCCGCCGGCAGGTGCAGCCAGCACAGGCGTGGCCATTTGATGAGCAACACAGCGCCGCCGACGGCGAACAGGATGAACAGCAGGTGCAGCAGGACCAGGCCGTCGGCGGCGATGCGGTAGAGCATGACGACTCCTTACAGGGCTACGAGGGTCTCTTGCTCGCTGGGCTCAGGCAGCGGTTGATCACCGAAGATCTGGCGTACCCGCTCGGCAATCCAGCGGGTATTGTGCGGCAGTTTGCGGCCACGCACGTAGGGCGCCCGCGGAAACGGCGAGGCCTTGGCCGTGGCGCGGGTATTGTCAGGCATGCCTGGCTCCGACGGCCCCGACGGCGCACTGTCGGCGTCGGCATCGGCAGGGGGCTCCTGCGCATCGATGTCGTACATCCACTGCAGACGGCGAATCTGCCAGGCGGTGTCGGTCAGCGGGCGCTGGATGTAGTACTTGATGCGGCCGTACTGGTCGAAGATCAGCGTGCCGGCGCCAAACACGGTCACTTCGTCGACCGGCTTCAGCCACCCCGGACGCGCCTGGCGGAACACCGAGCGGAACTCGGAACCGAACAGCCTGAGCTCGCTGACGAATTCGCAGACCGTCTCGCGCAGGATGAAGCCATCCGGGCCGAAGCGCAGGCTCGGGCGCACCGAGAGCACCTGGGTATGCGCGCGTTCGTCGATCTTCAGTACGGCGCGGTTTTCCCAGAGAAAACGGAAGACTTCCTCGGTGTCGTGCAGCATCGAATCGAAATGACAGTGCTGGTAGCGCACCTTGTCGTTGTCGTCGAAGGTCAGCCAGCAACCGTCCTTGTCGGTACGCTCGACGGGGACCTCGATGCCATACGCGGCGAAGCTGTCGCGGATGATCCGCCGGTAGCTGTAGCGCGAGTCGTCGGGCGCCACCTCGGCGTCGACGGTGAGCAGCGCCGCGAGGTAGTCGCCGAACTCCAGGTCCAGCGGCGGCGAATAGTCGAGTGCGCGGATGGCGATGGTCAGCAACTGGTCGGCGGCCTTGACCCCTTCGTCGATCACCGCGTCGAGGCTGTAGAGGTCGCTGCCGAAGCGGCCGAGGGTGCTGCAGCGCGCCACCCACAGGTCGAGCATGGCGCGCAGCATGGCCGCGGCGAAGATCTCGCCGCGCCGGTGCGGATCGGCGTACTCGGCGCTGTCCAGCAAGCTGCCGGACGGGGCGATCCGCACCGAGCGCCGCAGCGGATTGCCGCGCACGCCGCTGATGACCCCGCCGAACTGCTCGCCGAGGCCGAACAGCAGGGTCTCGGCCAGGGCGTCGTGGCTCAGCGCGGCGCCGTCGATCAGGCGGATGCCGTCGTCGTCATGGACGGCCGGGCAACGCTGCCGGGTCAGGGCGAACGCGATGACCTCGCGCAGGGAGAACACCGAGAGCAGCGCCACGACATCGGCGAAGCCTTCGTGGAACGCCGCCTGGTCCGGGCCGGAGGCCTGCACCAGGCCGCCGCGCAGGCCATCGAGGATGGCGTGGGTGGCTTCGTGCACGACGATGTCGTGGGACAGGCAGGTGAACACCCACGCTTCGCCGTCGTGGAAGTAACCGAACATCAGCGCGCGGTCTTCCCGGGAATAGAAGGCGTTGGCCCCGGCGAAGGCGTGCGGGACGATGTACAGCTGATGACCGTCGAAGCCCCAGGGCACCCGCCGGCCCAGGGCCAGTTCGAAGCGCGCCAGGGTGCGCATGACCACCGCGTAGGCGTGCTGGCAGTGGAAGTTAGGCTCGCGCAGCAGGCAGCCATGGCCTGCGGTGAAGGGGTCGACGGCCCTGTCGCCGCTCTCTTGCTGGTAGGAGTGAGGGAGGTACAGGCGATCGGTCGAGGCGTCGAAGTCGACCACCTTGAGCCGGTAGCCGCTCGGCCCGTCGCCCAGCCGCTCTAGGGGCACGCTGACCCTGGCGAACAGGGGCTGGCCCGGGGTGCCTTCGATCGCCGGGTCCTGGGCGATGATGGTGAAGGTCTGGGTATTCGCTTTCACTGCCATGTGACGGTACTCCTCGGTTCAGTCCGTTGAGCCTGGCGTTTTCCCCTGTTTCAGCCGTTGGCGAAAGCGCGAAGCGTTTCACCCTCCATCCGGTAGCGCACCCGACCGTCCAGGGCTTCGGCGCCGAGAGAAAGGTAGAAATCGATGGCCGGCTGGTTCCAGTTCAGCACGGTCCATTCGAAACGGGCGCAGTCGTGCTCGCAGGCCAGTCGGGCCAGATGGCGCAGCAGCAGCTTGCCGGCGCCGGTACCGCGGGCCAGTGGCGTGACGTAGAGATCTTCCAGATAGATCCCGCGGCGGCCGACCCAGGTGGAGTAGCTGAAGAAGTACACGGCGAAACCGATCGCCTGGCCGTCGCGTTCAGCGATCAGTGCCTTGGCAGTGCTGTCTTGGTCGAACAGGCCGCGCTGGATATCGTCGAGGCTGGCGACCACTTCATCGCGGGCACGCTGGTAGTCGGCCAGTTCGGTGATGAAAGCGAGGATTTGCGCGGCGTCTTCGCGACGGGCAGGACGGATGTGCAGCGACATGGCGGGGTATCCGATAGGCAAAGGGTGGCGACATCGTAGTGCAGATCCGCTATGGCAGTAAGGGACGCAGTCTGCCGTGCAGGCATAACAGTGTGGTGTACCTGCGTAATGGTGGGTAACTGTATCGGTCGGCGAGCGGGCTTTCCCGGTAGGGTTGATGCATAACTCGAACGATCGCCCCACCAGGAATGCCTGCCATGTTGCTTACCTCCCTGAACCTGCTTTCAGCCTTCGTGCTGTTCGCTTTCGTTTCTTCCATCACGCCTGGCCCGAACAACACCATGCTGCTCGCGTCCGGGGTCAACTTCGGCGTGCGGCGCAGCGTGCCCCACGCCCTGGGGGTGAGCATCGGTTTCATGCTGATGGTGCTGGCGGTGGGCCTTGGCCTGGGTGAGGTGTTCAAGGTCTACCCGGCGATCTACTCCGTGCTGCGCTACGCCGGGGCCGCCTACCTGCTGTACCTGGCGTGGAAGATCGCCACTTCCGGGCCGATGGCGGCGGACGGTCCGCAAAGCCGCAAGCCCCTGAGTTTCCTCGGCGCTGCGGCGTTCCAGTGGGTCAACCCCAAGGCCTGGGTGATGGCGGTGGGGGCGATCACCACCTACACCCCGGCCCAGGGATACCTGGTCAATGTCATCGTCATTGCCCTGGTGTTCTGCCTGGTCAACCTGCCGTCGGTGTGCGTCTGGGTCATGTTCGGCAGCGCCTTGCGCCGGGTCTTGCAGAATCCCCGCTGGCTTCGGCTGTTTAACCTGCTGATGGCGGCCCTGCTGGTGCTTTCTCTGTATCCGCTGCTGTTTGTAGAATCGGGGTTTTCCTGACTCCCGCTGCGAGCCCCGATGGAACTGATCCCCTGGACGCATGATTGCGCCGAACACTTCACCCTGCGCGGCTGGCGTTCGCCGGCCACTGGCAAGCCGCTGCTGCATTTCATCCACGGCAACGGTTTCTGCTGCCTGGCCTACCAGCCGCTGCTGGAACTGCTCGCCGAGCATTTCGACCTGTGGCTGAGCGATGTCCAGGGGCATGGCGACAGCGACCACGGCGGCGCCTTCGTCGGCTGGAACCGCAGCGCCGAACTGGCCCTGGAAGCGTTCGACGCCGGTCGCGGGGAGTATGGCGATGTTCCGTACTTTGCCGTCGGGCACAGCTTCGGCGGGGTACTCACCGGGCTGATGCTCGATTGCGCACCGCAGCTGTTCCAGCGTGCGGTGCTGCTCGATCCGGTGGTGTTCAGCCGCTCGATGATCGGGGTCATGGGCGTCGCCAGCTGGTTCGGCATGCACCGTCGCCACGGCCTCGCACGCAAGGCGGCGACGCGCCGCAGCTACTGGCCGGACCGCCAGGCCGCGCATGATTCGCTGCACGCCCGCGGCATCTTCAAGGGCTGGAGCGAGGCGGCGCTGCAGGCCTATGTGGATCACGCCATCGGCGAGTGCGGCGAAGGCGTGGTGCTGAAATGCCGGCCGAGCCGCGAAGTGGAGATTTTCAGCTCGTTCCCGCAACGCATGTGGGCCTCCCTGTCGCGGGTACAGACCCCGACCCTGGTGCTGCATGGCGAGCGCACCTATCCCTTCGTGCCGCTGTCGCTGGCGCGCTGGGCCCGCCTCAATGCGCAGGTCGAACCGCGCAGGGTGGCCGGGGGGCATTGCTTCATGCAGGAAGACCCGCAGGAAAGCGCCCGGCAGATCGAGGCCTGGCTGTTGCAGGGCCGCGAGCCGCAGTTCAAGTCGGCCTGACCGTCCCATCAGTGGAACGCTGAGGGCTTTTTTCGCCCTCTACCGCCTTTTTCGTTGCATGGGTATTGTGGCTGCCATGCAACGAGGAGGTTTCTCATGAAGAAGATTCAAGGCATCTACAACAGCCCGCCGGCCCACTGGGTCGGTGATGGTTTTCCGGTGCGCAGCCTGTTCAGCTACGACGACCTGGCCCGGCACATCAGCCCGTTCCTGCTGCTGGACTATGCCGGACCGCAGCATTTCCCGGCGACCAGCGCCCGCCGCGGCGTCGGTCAGCATCCGCATCGTGGTTTCGAAACGGTGACCATCGTCTACCAGGGCGAACTGGAACACCGCGACTCCACCGGCGCCGGCGGCCTGATCGGTCCGGGCGATGTGCAATGGATGACCGCCGCGGGCGGGATCATCCACGAAGAGTTCCATGCGCCGTCGTTCGCCAGGAGCGGCGGCATGCTGGAAATGGTCCAGCTCTGGGTCAATCTGCCGGCCAAGGACAAATCCGCGCCGGCGGGCTACCAGACCTTGCTCGACGCGGACATTCCGCGCGTGGCGCTGGCTGATGGGGCTGGCAGTCTGCGGGTGATCGCCGGGCACTACCTGGAGCATGCCGGGCCGGCGCGGACCTTCACCGCGATGGATGTCTGGGACATGCGACTGGCGGCCGGCAAGTCCGTGCGGCTGCCGGGTGGCGACGGGCGCAACGCGGCGCTGGTGGTGCTGCACGGCAGCGTGCGGGTCAATGGCGGCAAGGCCGTCGGCGCGGCGCAACTGGTGCTGTTCGAGCGTGACGGCGACGAGGTGCTGATCGAGGCCGACAGCGAGGCCAAGCTGCTCTGGCTCAGCGGCGAGCCGCTGGATGAGCCGATCGTGGGCTATGGGCCGTTCGTGATGAACAGCCAGGAAGAGATCGTCCAGGCATTCGATGACTTCCAGGCCGGGAAGTTTGGGCGGATGCAGGGACAGGGTTGATATCGCGGTGCTCTCATCGCTGGCTTGCCAGCGATGAGAGCACCGCAACGACCGTTCATTTGCTCAACCGCCAACTCACCTCGCTGATCCCGTAGCGCTCCGCCACCGGCCGGGTCACCTTCCTGACTTTCTCCCGCTCGTAGCGGCCGATCCTGCCCACCCCGGCATCGCAACTGGCCCAGTGCCAGGCCTCGGCGTTGTCCATGGTTTCGGCACGGATGACGAAGGAACGGGGCGTGCCGTTGAGGCGGTAGTCGATGACGAACAGTTTGGCGTTGATCATGGAGCGGGAAAGTCCTTTCTCTGGGTGGTTTGCGCACAGCTCTACCCATCGGAAAACAATCGCGCGCAAAAAGTTTGCCCGGAGCCGGACGATGACGGACGAACGGTACTGCGCGACCTTTCGTCCGACACCCGCGACATTCGCCTGAACCCCCGTCGCCGCGGCGCTCTCCCACATTCGAGACGTACAGGTTGCGACGGCAGGCGGTGATGCTCGACTTCAATGGGGCAAGCGCTGGCAGATGGCTTTTTTCAATTGGATTCCGGCGCCGGGCAGGTTCTGACTTGGACGGCCATCCTTTTCATCCGGAGGGTTGAATCATGCCCATGAATGGTGTGTGCGATCTTGAATTGCGCCAATTGATCGAGGGGGCGTTCCTCCCCGATCACTGTGAGGTCAGTTGCGCCGACGGCCTGACCCTGACCCTGCATTTTCCCGCCGACGCCCAGCGCGCGGCGATGACTGTCAGCGATGTCCACCTGAGCTCGCTGCCCGACTGCCGGGCACTGGCGGAGTTGGTGACGCGGGTACGTCATGAGCGCGAGCAGCAGGCGCTGAAATCCGGACCCGCGGCGCGCCTGATGACCGGACGCTAGCCCTTCACTGCAGTTCCAGACGCAGTTGCAGGCTGCCGTCATGACACTGCCGGGATGACTGCACGATGCCCCGGCAGGTGTGTCCGCGCCAGCTGAAGACCAGGGTATGCGCATGCTCCAGGCGTGGCGGCAGGGGCGGGGTGACCTGCAGTTGCACACCCGGTTGACCATTGATATTCAGGGCTTCCAGTTGCACCTGGCACTCGGCGCTCTGGGTCGAAACACCGAACAGCGTGTCGCGGGTGAAATCGATCTGCAGTGTCTGTGGTCGGGGAGAGATGGCCGCGGGCATGGGGATTCACCTCCTTTGGACTCAGATACCGGCTGATGGACGTTAGACCACGTCCCCCCGGTTTTATCCGCAAAAGATTTCCCCACCGATCGCCCATGTAGCGCGAACGCTGTGCCCCATACCCCGTTTTGACGATGTGCCTCCCGCCCGCCCGCCGTATACCTGAGCGGGTTCTTTCTCCTGGAGGCATTCGCAGTGAAACAAGCTCCCCCCTATGTACCCGGTCACCAGTTGCTGGCCGGCAAGTCGGTCCTGATCACCGCCGCCGCCGGTGCCGGCATCGGCTATTCGGCGGCCCGGCGCAGTGCCGAGGAAGGCTGCCGGGCGCTGATGATCTCCGATGTCCATCCGCGTCGCCTGGACGAGGCGGTCGCGCGCCTGAAGGCGGAAACCGGCCTGGAGGCCATCCACGGCCAGCTGTGCGACGTCACCGTCGAAGCGCAGGTCCAGGCCCTGGTCGCGGCCGCCGAGCAGCGACTGGGCGGTGTCGACGTGCTGATCAACAATGCCGGCCTCGGCGGGCAGAAGGCCGTGGTGCAGATGAGCGACGAGGAGTGGACGCGGGTGCTCGACGTCACCCTCACCGGCACCTTCCGCATGACCCGCGCCATGCTCCCGCACATGCAGCGGCGCGGCGCCGGGGCCATCGTCAACAACGCCTCGGTGCTCGGCTGGCGGGCGCAGAAGGAGCAGGCCCACTACGCCGCGGCCAAGGCCGGGGTGATGGCGCTGACCCGCTGCAGTGCCCTGGAAGCCGCCGAGCACGGCGTGCGCATCAACGCGGTGTCGCCGTCCATCGCCCTGCATGACTTCCTCAAGAAGGCCTCCAGCGAAGAACTGCTGGCCAGTCTGGCCGGGCGCGAAGCCTTCGGCCGCGCCGCGGAGGTCTGGGAGGTGGCCAATGTGATGATGTTCCTCGCCAGCGACTATGCCTCGTACATGGTCGGCGAAGTGCTCTCCGTCAGTTCGCAACAGGCCTGAAGGAGATCGCCATGCGCCACGTCTTCAGCAGCGCCCGGGCCTTGCTCGACGCCCAGGGCCTGGACCTCGGCCATACCGACTGGCTGCCGATCAGCCAGCAACGCATCGACCTGTTCGCCGAGGCCACCGGCGATCACCAGTGGATTCACGTCGATCCCGAGCGTGCCGCCAGCGGCCCGTTCGGCGCGTGCATCGCCCACGGCTACCTGACCCAGTCCCTGGCCAATCTGTTCCTGCCGCAGTTGATGACCCTGGAAAACATGGCCATGGGCGTCAACTACGGCGCCGACCGCCTGCGCTTTCCGGCCGCCGTGCGGGTCGGCTCGCGCGTGCGCGGGCATGGCCTGATCCTGCGTGTCGAGGAACTGGGCGAGGCGGTCCAGGTGGTGGTCCGGGTCAGTATCGAGATCGAGGGCGAAAGCCGTCCGGGCTGCGTGATCGACACCATCAGCCGCTACACCTTCAATCCCCTGTCCGAGTGAACTGTCATGAATGAAGTCGTAATCGTCTCGACGGCGCGTACCGCGCTGGCGAAGTCCTTCCGTGGATCCTTCAACGATACCGAGGCCCCGGTGCTTGGCGGCCATGTGGTACGCGCGGTGGTGGCGCGCGCCGGCGTCGAGCCCGCCGCGGTGGAGGACGTGATCATGGGCGCCGCGGTGCAGCAGGGCACCCAGGCCTACAACATCGGCCGGCTCTGCGCCTATACCGCGGGCCTGCCGGACAGCGTGCCGGGCATGGCCCTGGACCGCATGTGCGCCTCGGGGCTGATGAGCATCGGCGTGGCGGCCCGCGGCATCATGGCCGGGGACATGGACGTCGCCGTCGGTGGCGGCGTGGAGTCGCTGTCGCTGACCCAGACCAAGCACAAGAACACCTACCGCGCCCAGTCCAGGGCGGTGCTGGAGGTGGTGCCGGCAGCCTACATCCCCATGCTGGAAACCGCCGAGATCGTCTCGCGGCGCTATGGCATCAGTCGCGCCGCCCAGGACGAATACAGCCTGCACAGCCAGCAGCGCACCGCGGCGGCGCAGCGTGCCGGGCTGTTCGATGACGAGATCGTGCCGATCGAGGTCGAGCGCCTGCTGTTCGACAAGGACGGCCAGCCCGCCGGCCACGAGCGGGTGCGGGTGGCGCGTGACGAGTGCAACCGGCCCACTACCCGCCTGGAGGACCTGCAGGCGCTGCAGCCGGTGTGGAAGGACGGCCAGTGGGTGGAACGCGGCGAGTTCATCACTGCCGGCAACGCCTCGCAGTTTTCCGATGGCGCCGCCGCCTGCCTGCTGATGAGCCGCAGCGAGGCCAGGCGCCGCGGGCTGACCCCGCTGGGCATCTACCGCGGCATCGCCGTGGCGGGCTGCGCGCCGGAGGAGATGGGCATCGGTCCGGTGCTGGCGGTGCCCAAGCTGCTGCGCCGCTTTGGCCTGCGCAGTGAGGACATCGGCCTGTGGGAGATCAACGAGGCGTTCGCCTGCCAGGTCCTGCATTGCCGTGATGCCCTGGAGATCCCGCCGGAGCGCCTGAACGTCAATGGCGGTGCCATCGCCATCGGTCATCCGTTCGGCATGTCCGGGGCGCGGATGGTCGGCCATGCGCTGCTGGAAGGACGCCGGCGCGGGGTGCGCTTCGTCGTGGTCGCCATGTGCATCGGTGGCGGCATGGGGGCGGCGGGGTTGTTCGAACTGCCTTGAGCCCGATTTTGCTCCGGACCTTTGTGGGAGCGAGCTCCCACAATCGGAGTCGCCCGCCTGGAAAGCTACGCCAGAGCCCGGCTACCCCATTTGGACGATGCCCGGCATGACCACCCGGTCGGATGATCCCCCGACAACAAAACCAAGAGGATCACCCGATGAAGCCTGCACCGTGCCCGCATCTCTCGTCCGGGAGCCTGTCATGCGCAATCTGATCGGTTACGTCATGAGCGCCATCGTCATCGCCGCGGTGGCCTTCGCCTTTGCCCCGCGCCAGCCGGTGCCCCTGATGAACAGCGGAATCAACGCCGACCGGGTCCAGGTCAATGCCTTGCTCGCCGACGGCGCCCAACTGCTGGGTGTGGGCGAGCGCGGTACCCTCCTGCGCAGCGACGATGGTGGCCTGACCTGGCAGGCCAGCCAGGTCGGCGGCGGTCGCGAGACGACCCTCACCGCGATCACCCGCCTCGCGCCCGGCCTGCTGGTGGCGGTGGGGCATGATGGCTGGATCCTGCGCTCCGAGGACGGCGGCCAGAGCTGGCGGGAAATGCGCTACGACAGTGAACTCGGCGAGCCGCTGCTGGGGGTCTGGAGCAGCGACGGCCAGCACGTGGTGGCCTACGGCAGTTACGGCAAATACCTGGAATCCAGCGACGCCGGGCAACACTGGACGGTGCGGGAAATGCCCGGCGACGGCGCTCACTTCAACGGCCTCGACGGTGGCCGCGACGGCCGCCAGATGCTGGTGGGCGAGCAGGGCCTGGTGCTGCGCTCCAGTGATGGCGGGCAGCACTGGCAGCGCCTCGACGCCTTCTACAACGGCTCGCTGTTCGGCGTGGTGCGGCTTTCCGCCCAGCGCTGGCTGGCCTACGGCATGCGCGGCCATGTCTTTCTCAGCAGCGACTTCGGCGACAGCTGGCAGCGCGTCGAGGTCGGCAGCAACCAGCCGATCTACGGTCACGCTCTGCTGCCGGGTAACCAGGGCCTGGTCCTGGTCGGCGCCGGCAGCCGCCTGATCCGTCTCGACGCCCATGGCGCCGTGCAGGACCGCTCGCAACGCCTCGGCCTCGGCACCCTGACCTCGGCGGTGGTGCTCAACGCCCGCCACCTGCTGGTCGCCGGCGAACGCGGCGTCTACCAGGGCCGCGACGCCGGCGCGCTTGCCGCCACCCGCTGAAGCCTGCTATCACGCCGCCGGGTGTTTCCGTCAGGCGAAACCGCCCGCGCACGTCACCACGATAAAAACAATGATGCGGGCTCCGCGAGGCCGGGCCCGTGGGGGACTGACCATGCAGACCACGATGCCCAATGCCCGGGTCCTGGAAGCGATGGGGCTGGAGCTGGCCGACTACGAACGGCTGATCGGCACCATATACGACGCGGCGCTGGACACGCCGCGCATGAGCGAGGCCCTGCAGCAGTTGCGCGCGCTGTTCCAGGCCAATTTCGTCACCCTGATCCTGCGTGTCGCCGACGAGCCGTTCCTGTCGCCGATGATGGTCGCCGGCGATGTCGAGCTGGAGGAGGGCGGGGTCAACCACTACGCCTACTACGCCAAGTCCACCCTGTTCGACAGGCTGCCCGTCGACCGGGTGTTCACCATCGAGGATCTGATGAGCGAGGCCGAGTGGCTGAGTTCATCCTTCTACCTGCTGTACTGCGAGCCCTACGGCTGCCACCAGATGCTCGGCGTCGATATCGGCATGCCCGACGGCGGCATCCTGCGCCTGCGCATCAATCGCCAGCGCGACCAGGCGCGTTTCGGCGAGGCCGAGCGGGCCATGTGCGCGATGCTCATGCCGCACCTGCGCCGGGCCCTGCACATGCATTCGCTGCTGGACCGCAGCGAGTCCCTGGGCAGCCTGTACAGCCAGACCATCAGCCGCCTGGCGGTGGCCACCATCGTCCTCGACGAGAGCGGCAGCGTCCTGCAGCTCAACCCGGTGGCGCGGGAAATCCTCGACAGCAACGATGGCCTCAAGCTGGTGGGCGGGCGCCTGGAGGCCACCTATCCCAGCGACAACCGCGAACTCAGCCGCCTGGTGCGCAATGCCTTTACCCGTGCCCGCCAGGGCGACGGCGCAGGGCAGGGCGCGGAAGCCATGTCGGTGTCGCGGCCGTCCGGGCAGGTCAATCTGGGCGTGGTGGTGGAACTGATCCCGTCCCAGGAACTGCTCGACGGCAAGGGCAAGCCGACGGTGATGGTCTATGTGCGCGATGCGGTGGGCAAGTCGCTGGTCAGCAATGTGGTGACCTCGCAGCTCTATCACCTGACCCCGGCGGAAACCGCCCTGGCGCTGGAACTGGCCAACGGCCTGTCGCTGGAGGAGGCCTCGGAGCTGCTGAACATCCGCCGCAACACGGCGCGGGCGCACCTGCGCTCGATCTTCTCCAAGACCGGCGTGCGCCGGCAGACCGAGCTGGTGCGGATCATGCTCAACAGCGTGGTCGCCCTCGGTCAGGCGGGCAGCCTGCCGCTGCCGGCGAGCGCGGTTTGAAGGGCTGGCGCCAGCACCTCGGGCGGGTGCGGCGGCAGGTAAAAATGCGTTAGTCCGCACGGACGATGCTGCCGGCTCCAGCCCCTGCCGATACTGGGCTCCCGCTATCGGTAATCCAAGGAGAACAACAATGACCGGCAGTATCCTCGCCCCCCGTTGCCTGACCTGGTGGACGCGCAGCGCCACCCTGGCGGCAGCCCTGGGCAGCGTCATCATCGGCCCGGCCCAGGCCGCCCCTGAAGACGTGGCGCGTCTGGGCAGCGAACTGACCTGCCTCGGCGCGGACAAGAGCGGCAATGCCGACGGCAGCATCCCCCCGTACGCCGGCAAATGGCTGGGTGTGCCGCCCCAGGTGGACTTCAAGGGCACCGGCAACCACCCGGTCGACCCGTACCCGGACGAGAAACCGCTGTACGTGATCACCGCGAGCAACCTGGCGCAGTACGCCGACCAGCTCTCCGACGGGCAGAAGGCGCTGTTCAAGCTGTACCCGAGCACCTTCAGGATGCCGATCTACCCCAGCCACCGCGACTTCCGCTACAACGACGCGGTGTGCCAGGCGACCCGGGAAAACGCCGCCATCGCCAGGCTGGTGGACGACGGCGAAGGCGTGGTCGGCAAGACCGGCGGCACGCCGTTCCCGGTACCGCGCAGCGGCCTGGAACTGCTGAAGAACGCCTCGACCTTCACCCTGCGGGCCTGGACCGAGGAATACATCTCCGACAACGCCTACGTGCTCAAGGACGGCAACATCAACTGGGGCCGGGTGCATTCGCGCAACCTGGCGCCGCCGCTGGAGCCGGGCAAGATCGGCGACACCCAGGGCAACTCGTCGTTCTACCTCAACGAAACCCTGTTGCCGCAGCGCGACAAGGGCGAGATCAACACCGGCACCGAGTTCTGGAACGACAAGACCGAACCGCGCCAGGCCTGGCGCTACGACCCGGGCACCCGTCGCGTGCGGCAGTCGCCGGGGTATGGTTTCGACATGTCGTTCCCCGGTAGCGGTGGTTCCATCACCGTCGACGAGGTGCGCCTGTTCAACGGTTCCGGCCAGCGCTACGACTGGAAGATCGTCGGCAAGCGCGAGATGTACATCCCCTACAACGCCTATCGCCTGCACTCGCCGAGCCTGAAGTACGCCGACCTGCTGACCCCCGGGCATATCAACCCGGACGCCATGCGCTACGAGAAGCACCGGGTCTGGGAGCTGGAAGGCACCCTCAAGCCGGGTTACCGCCACCTGTACGGCAAGCGCAAGCTGTATATCGACGAAGACACCTGGTTCCCGATGCTCGCCGACAACTACGACAACCGTGGCGAGCTGTGGCGCACCTCCATGGTCAACTACTTCTACGCCTACGAAACCCAGGCGCAGCAGGCCGGGGTGGGCCTGTACCACGACCTCAACGCCGGCTCCTACCTGGCCTTCAACCTGATCAACGAACAGCGCAACGGCTACCAGCTGAACCGCCCGGGCTTCAGTCCGAAGGACTTCGGCCCGGAGGCGGCGCGGCGTTTCGGCCAGTAAAGGGCCTGGTTGCAGCCCTCCCGGTGGGAGCGAGCTGGCTCGCGAAGGCCTGCAAGGCAGGCCCATGGGCACTCAGCTCCCGCCACCTCGCCTAGTCCAATTGGAGGATGAAGGCAGTGCCGCTTCTGCCCAATCATGCCCCCATGAATACACCCCCTTTTATTGGGGTTAAGCCATCCAAGAGTTTCCACCCGAGGAACAACAACAAAATGACGAAACTCGCAGAAATCTCCCTCGACAGCGCCCAGCGCACCCACCGCTACGCCCGCGGCTGGCACTGCCTGGGCAATGCGGCCGACTACCGTGACGGCAAGCTGCACACCCTGAACATCTTCGGCACCCGCCTGGTGGCGTTCGCCACCAGCGCGGGCGCCATCAGCATCCTCGATGCCTATTGCCCGCACATGGGCGCCGACCTGTCCCAGGGCACCATCGAGAACGACCGTGTGGTCTGCCCGTTCCACCACTGGAAATACGATACCGCCGGCAAGTGCGTGGACATTCCCTACTGCAAGCGCATCCCGCCGAAGGCCAAGACCCGGGCCTGGCTGACCTGCGAGGAAAACGACCTGCTGTTCATCTGGAACAACCCCGAAGGCAACCCGCCGAAGGAAGGCGTGGTCATCCCGCACCTGGACGTCATGGACAGCGCGGAATGGATTCATGAGTGGAACATCGACACCATGCTGATCGAGACCAACCCGCGCGAGCTGGTCGACAACCTGGTGGACGCCCAGCACTTCGGCCCGGTGCACGGCACCCCGACCAAGTACTTCTCGAACATCTTCGAAGGGCATATCGGCCACCAGATCTTCCATGGCGACTCCGAGCGCCTGGGCGGCGACCTGATCGCCGAATCGGCCTACTACGGCCCGGCGACCCACCTGACCCACCTCAGCTCGATGTTCGGCGATGTGCGCATCCACGCCATCCTGCTCAACAGCCACGTACCGGTCGGCCCCAACAGCTTCGAGCTGCGCTTCGGCTGCATGGTCAAGCGCGTGCCGGAATGGAGCGAGGAGCAGAACCGCGAAGTGGCCAAGGCCTATGTCCAGGGCAACCGCGACTCGTTCTACCAGGACGTCGATATCTGGAAGCACAAGATCCGCATCGACAGGCCGGTGCTGGCCGAGAGCGACGGACCGGTCTACCAGCTGCGCGAGTGGTACGAGCAGTTCTTCACCGATGAAGAGCAGGTGCCGGCGAGCATGGCCGAGCGGCGCGAGTTCGTGACGGTCGACGAGCGTTGAAATAGCCAGGGCCCGTCAGCGTCTGGCGGGCTTTTGCCACTGAAGCACAGGTCTGGAGAAAGCCGACAATGAAAACAAGAAGCCTTCTTGCCTATAGCGTTCCCTTGCTGATTCTTGTGTCCGTGGTACTGACGGTGCTGCTTTCGGTGCCGGCGGAGCCGTTGAGCGTCAAGGCGTGTCGGCAACTGCCGGGGTGTGTGGCGGTGGTGCCGGCGTTTCAGGGGTGGCCGAGCATGCGATAGGTGAAACCAGTTTTTGTAGGAAAATTCCTCGGACTGGCTGCGGAATTTGCAGTCAGTCTTGTTGTTTATCGCTTGGCTTGATGGTTTCAAGGGTATTTGAATAAACAAGCTGTTTATTATTCTGATTTTACTTTTTTCGGTGTGAAATTTTGCTGGTGAGGAATGTTTTTCATGATGTTTTTCTACAGCAAAATCGATTGAGTCATTATCCGCTTGAAAATAAAGTCTCGCCCCTTGAACGACTATCGAGGGACGAAGATGAAGTGCTTCAAGGATCACAAAAGCGATACCCAGGGGCTGTATGGGTCCAAGCAGATGTCCGAACTCAAGGTTCTCTATACCGAGAACGAGGGTAAAGGCATTGCCTACGAAGTCGATTTTGCGACATGCGAAAGTGTCTGGCTCGACTATCAACGCGAGGCCTACGAGATCATCGCACCGGGTGGGCGGCTGATTCACGACCCTCAAGAGCGCAACCGCGCTATCAACGCCGCCTACGCGCGCCTCTGGCTGCATGACAATCGCTTTCAATGGGCCGGACTGGCGGCCTTTGCCTCCAAGCAGGTGGGCTGTGGGCTGCTGCATGCTTCCGATATCGTCATGAAGATGCAGGCCGAGGACGAGGCGGCACAGCGGATGTTGGACAGTACCCGGCGCGTGGACGCATTCGGATTCAGCCTGAGCTACACCGACGACGAAGCGCTTCGCCAGTATCAGGAGGTGGCCAGCCAGAATCCGATGTACACCAAGGATGTTTCCCATACCTGGAGCCTCGGGATGACTGCTTCAGAAGTGGCGAAGCAGACCGGACGCGAAGGTATGCACAAGGCGCAGTCGGAGTTCTATAAGCAGATGCAAAGGGGCTTCCAGTACGTACACGAGATGCTGGTGCTGGGGAATACGGCCTTGTTTCTGGATATTTTTCCATTGCATGCGTTTTATGCAAAGCGTGGGCTCAAGGAGTTGAAAAAGTGCTTGATTCGTCGTCAATTGCTTACATGGCCTCATAATAAGGGGATTTATTGGCCTGTATCGGAAAGCAAGCTTCCATTTGGAAAGCCTTATGATGAGATAATTTTAGCGTTTTAATGTATTGAGAGTGGAGATTTGCCTGGGGGTGTAAAGTTGCTGGCGTATCATGAGCAGGTAAATGTATTGCAGCGTATCATTTACAATGACACTGTATTTGTGTTGCTCTTGCAGGGGAATCAGGCTTCTTATATCACTGGTTTTCCTAGCGGTGTTGCTCAGCCAGTAGAATTGACACTTGCGGGGCAATGTCGAGGTCTAGATGACGGGCGTACTGTAGGGTTCGAAGATAGTCCAATTGCGAACCTGGCTAATCCAGAGCAACGGATGCAATTCGTTATACGAGCAGCAAACCAATTTCATGACCTGCTGCATAGCTCCAGTCGGGGGCTGGTCGAAAAATCTATAAAGAGTATCGCCAGCGGAGGTGGCGTACAGTAATGCGTATTTTTAGAGCTGCGATTTCTAGGCGTTTTTTATTTGTCTTGATTGCAATGACTGCTGTACTTATATTGTTTTTTTTCCCGGCTTTCAAGGATGAACCAGAAATTTCGGTAATCATCGGGGAACCATGGATTGACATGCAAAGACGATCGACTGCCGAAATAGCGGATGTGCTACCTGATACTTATTGGTATCAAATGCCGAGAACGGATGCTCGATTGCGTTTGGCTGACAGGGAATACGGTTTCGTCACGCCATTAGCGCGTTTCTTCATTGTTGCGTTCACTCCAACCGGTACAGTACGAAATGTACGTTTATCCCCCCAAATTGAACCACTTTTGCTTGAAGACACGATGCAGGTGCTTCTGGGGCTTCAAGATCAATGGCGCAGAAGTGGCTGGCAGCCTACTCGTGCCGATGAGTTTCCGGTGTTTGAAGATACGCCCGAATGGAGGGCTGCATTACGAGAGAATGGAAAGATAGCTACTTACTGGATTGCCGGGGATCAATACGAAATCCAGCTCTACGCAGATCGCTTCGATTACTCGAAGCGGCCTGATGAGGAACGCTATCTGATAACCATGCAACTCTCTCGTCCGTTGCGGATTGATTGATGGCTTTGGAGGGGGAACTGCCAATGCTCTCTGCCGGCGGAGCCGTTGAGCGTCAAGGCGTGTCGCCCGGCCAGCGCCCACTGGGTTTTGGTCCGGGCTTGAGATCTACTTGCCTTCACTCGAGCCAGTACCCGAATCCGTGCCCTTGCGCTCGCTACCGCGCTCGGAGCCGCTGCCATCCATCAGCGTTGCTGGCCGGCTGCGATCGGTGCCGTCGGTGGTCGCGCCACCCTGGCGCCCCGGGTCGCTGCCCTGCAGGCGCGGATCGGTGCTGCCCGGGACGGGGATTTCCGGTGGTACGCCGGAGCCCGTGCCCGATGTGCCCGGCGTCGGCGGATTGGGGTTGGTCGGCCCGGTATCGGCCAGGGCATGGCCGCCGAGCACGGCGCTGAAGAGCAGCGCGGCGAAGGCTGTGCGCTTCATGGTCGAACTCCTTTTTCGCGAGGGATACCCCTGGTTGGGTCGCACCCGCTGGCGCAAGGTGCGATCGGGATGATCCCCGCGGCGACCAATGGCGCTTCGCTGCAGGTCTATTCCCGCCCGCGCATGAAGAAGCCGGCCACGTACTTGCGGAAGGTGTCCAGGCTCTTGAAGTCGGCGTAGCGGCGGAAATTCTCCACCTCCGGCTCCGGCCCCAGCGGCTGCTCGGTCAGCGACACCGACAGCACCCGGTCCTGGTCCGAACTGAGCACCAGTTCATCCATCACCCGGCCACCGATCACCGGCCGGCGCATGATCACCCGCACGCCCTTGCTGGCCATCCAGTCGATCAGCGACACCAGCATCTTCAGCGGCTCACGCTCTTCGTCGCGGTACACCGGGAACAGCTGGGCGCGTGACAGCACCGGCACGCTGGCGACATGGATCAGTTCGTAGAAGTGACTGCCGGCGCTGGCCGGCGAATAGATCGCCAGGGCCAGCAGCGGACCGGGGGTGCGGCTACCGCCCCAGAGCAGGTGATGCCCCTGGAAGTCGAAGCCGTCCTCGCTGCGCTCGTTGCAGACCTTGCGGGCCTTGATCTGGCTGACGCAATCGAGCAGCAGCCCGTGGCGGCGGTGGTTGCCAAACACCGTGGACTCACGCAGGCGCGCCTTGAGCATCATCATGTGCTTCATGTCCAGACGGGTTTCCAGGTAGTTGCTCGCCGGTACCCGCTCGATCAGCGGGTAGCGTCCGGCGACACCGCGCAGTTCGGCGAATTGCCCGGTGAGGTCCTTCTTCAGGTGGGTGGCATAGACGTTGAGGCCGCTGGCTTCGATCCAGGTCAGCAGCAGCGAGAGCAGGCGCTGCTGCTCGCGCTTGTCGCCGCTGCCGTTGCCCGCGGCAGTTTCCTCGCTGGCCCGGCGGAAATCACCGATCAGCCGCAGTGGCGTGTCCGGTGCCAGCCAGGCGGCGGGCGGGGTGTCCGGGTCGTCCTGCTCGGTGCCGTCGCGCTCGTCCTTGATGAACGGGCAATCGTCGGCGTGCTCGGCGGTGCCGGGGTTGTTCTTGAGGAACAGGGTGCCGGTATGGCTGTTGAGGGTGACATTGAGCACCGGCATGGCCCTGGCCTGGCAGTCGCAGGCCAGCCAGTGACCGGCGGCGCGGATCTTCATCAGCAACTGGTTGGCCTGCAGCAGCCGCGGGCCTTCCAGGGTACCGCGGTTGAAGCCGCGCAGCAGGTCGTCCTCGGCCGGGGTAAGGCTGCGCACCAGGTTGGCGCTCTTTTCGATGATTCGCATGGATGTCCTTGAAGGGCGGACGGCATTGTTCCTGTAGGAGCGTGGCTTGTCGTGTGACGAACCACCGCGAAAGGACTGCAAAGCGGTCCCAGACTTCACCGCTATCTGGGACTGCTTCGCAGGCAAGCCAGCTCCTACAGAGGGTCGCGCAAGCATAGAGACCCTGTGAGCCTCGGTCTATCAGGCGCCGAACAGCTTCGCCGCCCGCGCGCGGATCTCTTCCACCGACAGGTCTTCCTTGTGCGTGGCGATGAACCACAGGTTGCCGAACGGATCCTTCAGGGAGCCGCTGCGGTCGCCGTAGAACTGGTCCTGCACGGGGTTGACCTGGGTGGCCCCGGCCTTGATCGCCTGGGCAAAGCTGGCGTCGACGTCCTCGACATAGAGGTGCAGGCCGACCGACGCGCCGGGCTGCGACTGGCTGCTGAGCAGCGCGGCCTGGTCGCAGGGATCGGCGAGCATCAGCGACGAGTCGCCGATCTTCAGTTCGGCATGACCGATGCGGCCGTCGAGGCTCTGGATACGGAATACCTCGACGGCGCCGAAGGCGGCCTTGTAGAAATCGATGGCCTTGTAGGCGTCCTTGATGCCCAGGTACGGGGTGATGCTATGCATGCCTTCGGGGATGGGTTTAGCTGCCATTTGCGTGTTCCTCCTGTAACGATGCCAACGGACTGACCCGGAACCGGTGCCCCGGGCGTGGACCTGTATATTTGTACAGGAATGCGGAATGTGCAAATCGAATTGCGCATTCACTGGACGAACGGGCATCCGCTCAGAAGATGTAGTCAGTGGTCAGGAAACTCGACTCGCGGTTGCGGATGATGTCGCTGATCAACTGCTTGTTGGCGTCCTGGAAACGGGTCGCCACCAGGGTGCGGATCGAGAAGGTGCGCAGGGCATCATGCACCGACAGGGTGCCTTCGGCGGAGTTCTTGCGGCCATTGAACGGGAACGTGTCGGGACCGCGCTGGCACTGGGCGTTGATGTTGATGCGCCCGACCTGGTTGGCGAAGGTGTCCACCAGCAGGCCGATCTCCTTCGAACTGGTGCCGAACAGGCTGAGTTGCTGGCCGAAGTCGGAATCCAGCACGTAGTCGATCACGGTCTGCAGGTCGCGATAGGGCACCACCGGCACCAGCGGGCCGAACTGTTCCTCGTGGTAGACGCGCATCGCCGGGTTCACCGGGTACAGCAGCGCCGGGTAGAAGAACGAACCGCGGCTCTGTCCGCCACCGGGATTGAGCACCCGCGCGCCATGGCCGAGGGCGTCGTCGACCAGGCCGTTGAGGTAGTCGATCTTGCCCGGCTCCGGCAACGGCGTCAGGGCCACGCCGGGGGTCCAGGGCATGCCTGGCTTGAGCGCGGCGAGGCGGGCCTGGAATTTCTCCAGGAAGGCGTCGACCACCTGCTCGTGGACGAACAGGATCTTCAGCGCGGTGCAGCGCTGGCCGTTGAACGACAGGGCGCCGGTGAGCGCTTCGCTGACCGCGTTGTCGAGGTCCACCTCGGGCAGCACGATGCCCGGGTTCTTCGCGTCCAGGCCAAGGGCGGCGCGCAGGCGGTGCGGGCGCGGGTGCAGCTTCTTCAGGTCGCTGGCGGCCTTGTTGGTGCCGATGAAGGCGAACACATCGACCTTGCCGCTGGCCATCAGGGCGCTGACGGTCTCGCGGCCACGGCCGTAGATGACGTTGATCACCCCGGCCGGGAAGCTGTCGCGGAACGCCTCCAGCAGCGGGCGGATCAGCAGCACGCCGAACTTGGCCGGCTTGAACACCACGGTGTTGCCCATGATCAGCGCCGGGATCAGGGTGGTGAAGGTTTCGTTCAGCGGGTAGTTGTAGGGGCCCATGCACAGCGCCACGCCCAGCGGTGCGCGGCGGATCTGGCCGAGGGTGTCCTGTTCCAGCTCGAAGCGGCTGGAGCGGCGGTCCAGTTCCTTGAGCGCGCCGATGGTGTCGACGATGTAGTCGCAGGTGCGGTCGAATTCCTTCTCGGCGTCCTTGAGGTTCTTGCCGATTTCCCACATCAGCAGCTTGACCACCGCCTCGCGCTGCTCGCGCATGCGTCCGAGAAAACCTTCGACATGGCGGATGCGTTCGGCCACGCGCATCGTCGGCCAGGCGCCGCGGCCTTTGTCATAGGCGTGCACGGCGGCGTCCAGGGCGTCGAGGGCGGTGTCGGCATCCAGCAGCGGCGCGCTGCCGAGGATCACCTGCTGCTCGTTGCCGTCGGCATCTTTCAGCCAGACCGGACTGCGCACCGTGGCCAGCGGACCTTGCCAGTGGCGCAATTGGCCGTTCACCAGGTAGTCGCGCTGCTCCAGCGGCGCGCCCAGGCGATAGGCCTCGGGGATTTCTTCGGCAGTGGGAAACAGTGAGTCCAGCAAACGATCCATGGCACGACACCTCTTTTTCTTTGAATGGGTGAAACGTTTCAGTCGAGCATAACGCCGCACGATAAAAAAAAGCCAGCCCGCCTCAATATTGTTTTGCCATCGCCGATAACCGGGTAAACGGACGCAAGCAGCCGGCGTATGACGACAAGAATCCTTGCCCTGGAAAACACCCCTCGACCGCTTCCCACCCGCGTGCGCTCCACCGCTTATCGTCTGCTGCCGATCGGTTTCGCGGTGATCGGCATCGGTCTTTCCGTGGTCCTCGGCCGCCTCGACGTGCAGCGCGAGGAAAGCGAGCTGATCGCCAATGCGAGCATGCGCCTGTCGGCGATTCGCGCCGGGCTGGAGGCGCAGATGCGCTCGGCCTTCGGTGAGACCGAGGGCATAGCCCAGTTGCTCAGTGCCGATGGCGATATCTCCACCCGCCATTTTCACGACATGGCGCGCCAGGCCCTGGAATCGGTGTCCTATATCCGCCACATCTCCCTGGCGCCCAACGATGTGATCGCCGATGTCTACCCGCTGGAGCACAACCACGCGGTACTGGGTCTCGACTATCGCCTGCTGCCTGCGCAGTACCCGCTGGTGCGCCGCGCCCGGGACCGCCAGGAAGCGGTGCTGGCCGGTCCGGTGCGCCTGTACCAGGGCGGCGAGGCGCTGATCTACCGGCGCCCGGTGTTTCTCAAGGGCCACAAGGGCGTGCGCCTGTACTGGGGCAATGTCTCGGTGGTGGCGAATATCGACAGCCTGCTGCGTGAGGCCGGGGTGGCCGAGGACCCGACCTTCCGCCTGGCGCTGCGCGGTGCCGACGGCGATGGCGCCGCGGGGGCTATGATCTGGGGCGACGAGACGCTGTTCGCGGCGTCGGCGTCGTCGGTGACGCTCAACGTCGATGTCCCCGGGGGCACCTGGCAACTGGCGGCGATGCCGCGGGACGGCTGGTCGTCCATGACCCTGTTCGGTTCGCCGCTGTTTCTCTTCGCGCTGTCCACCACGGGGCTGTTCAGCCTGTTCGTCGCCCAGTTGAACCGCAGCAATCGCCTGATCAACCAGCGCAACGCCGAGCTCAAGCATTCCCAGGCGCAGTTCGAGCACCTGGCGCATTTCGACGCGGTCACCGGCCTGCCCAACCGCGTGCTGTTCCAGCGCCGCCTGGAACAGGCCCTGGCCGCATCACGGGTGCAGGTGGCGGTGCTGGTCCTGGATATCGATGGCTTCAAGCAGGTCAACGACAGTCTCGGCCATGCCCTTGGCGACCTGTTGCTGGAGCAGGCCGCGCAGCGCCTGCGCGCGGGTATCGGGATGGAGGACACGGTGTGTCGCCTGGGCGGCGACGAATTCGCCTTCATCCTCGGGCGTGCCGACGCGGTGGACTATGTGGGCAAGGTGGTGGACGGCCTGCTGCGCGCCCTGCAACGTCCCTTCGATCTCAAGGGCAATGCCGCCCTGGTCAGTGGCAGTATCGGCGTGGCCCTGTGCCCCGAGCATGGTCACACCGGGGAAAGCCTGATGCGCCACGCCGACACCGCGATGTACGCGGCCAAGGAGGGCGGGCGCAACGCCTGGCGCCTGTACCACAGCGACATGACCGAGCGCCTGCAGCAGCGCCTGGCCATGGAGCGCGCCCTGCGCCGGGCGCTGGAGCAGAAGGAGTTCGAACTCTGGTACCAGCCGCGCATCGATCTGTTCAGCGGTCGCGTCGAGGGCGCCGAGGCGCTGCTGCGCTGGCGCGATCCGCAACACGGACTGGTGTCGCCGGGCGATTTCATCCCGCTGGCCGAACGTACCGGACTGATCATTCCCCTGGGCGAGCAGGTGCTGGAACTGGTGTGCCGACAGGTGCGCCTGTGGCGCGATCGCGAGCTGCTGCCGGGGCCGATCGCGATCAACGTCGCGGCGCTGCAGATCGAGCGCAGCGATTACGTCGGCAGCCTGACCCAGGCCCTGCAGCGTCACGGCCTGGACCCGCAGCTGCTGGAAGTGGAGATCACCGAAAGCCTGTTGATGGAAAGCCAGCAGCATGCCTGCGAAGTCCTCGCC
This sequence comes from Pseudomonas sp. zfem002, assembly GCF_032621685.1. Lineage (NCBI taxonomy): Bacteria > Pseudomonadati > Pseudomonadota > Gammaproteobacteria > Pseudomonadales > Pseudomonadaceae > Pseudomonas > Pseudomonas sp. zfem002. The sequence goes on from NZ_JAVYJH010000019.1 coordinate 175,725, forward strand.
CAGCTGCAGGCGCTGGGGGTGGCGACGGCAGTGGATGACTTCGGCACCGGCTATTCGTCGTTGGCCTATCTGAAGGCCCTGCCGATCAATCATCTGAAGATCGACCGGGCCTTCATCAAGGACCTGCCCCATGGCGACAACGATGTGGCGATCACCCGGGCGATCATCGATCTGGGTCACGCCCTGGGCTACCGGATCACCGCCGAGGGCATCGAGACCCATGCCCAGCATCAGTTCCTGCGCAACGCCGGCTGCGACCACGGCCAGGGCTACCTGATCGGGCGGCCGATGCCGGCGGAGCGTTTCGAGCACTGGCTGGCCGGCGAGCGCTTCAGCGCCGTGCAGTACTGAGCACGGCGCCGGGCGCCGGGTTCACCAGCGCAGCGGGTTGCCCTCGGCGATGCCGCGGGTGAGGTCGTCCAGCAGGCGTCGGCGTTCGCGGTCGAGCTGGCGGCGCAGGTGGTTGGCTTCGTTCAGGTATTCGCCTTCGCTCAGCAGGTTTTCGGCATCGAGCAACTGGGCGTTGGCCTGCTCCTGCAAGCGTTCGAACTCGGGGTGGTAGCGCCGCTCCAGGTGCCGGGTCCAGAAGCGGATCGCCGGCTCGCCATCGGCGCCTTCGGCGAGCAGGGCATCACGACCGACCGCGGTCGAGCCTTCGATCAGGCGCAACTGGTGGCGAACCACGCTGGTCCAGTTGCCCTCCAGTTGCGCCGCTTCCCGTTCGACCCCCGTCAGGTTCACTGGCTCGTGTGGCTCCGGGGCCAGGCGCATGCGCAACTGCGGATCGTTGCCCAGGCGCTGCAGGGTCAGGGCGCGCAAGGCTTCCAGCTGGGCTTCGCTGGCGTTCGGCAGGCGTGCCACCAGGGCATCGTCGAGGGCCAGGCAGCGTGCGTTGTCCACCGCGATACGCAGGTAGTGTTCGCTCTTCAGGCGCGGTGTGGCAAAAGGCTCGGGTCGTTCCAGATCGGCGACCCGTTCGAACTGCAGGAGCCTGCCGGCGTCGATGCGCTGGGCCATGGCGCGTGCCCGCGGACTGGACTCCAGCCACGGCAGCATGGCCCAGAAACGCCGCCGCGTGGTGGTCGGCGCGGCCCCGTACATGGGTTCGTCGGCGACACGGCGCAGGTCGCGGCGGTACTCGATCGGCATCAGCCGGCCGAGGCGCTCCCAGCAGGCCTGGGTGCCCTCGTCGGCATTGAGCAACAGCGTCGTGTAGTCGTCCTCGGCGACCAGCAGGTCGATGCCGGTTGCCTCGTAGTGCGTGTCGATGCGGTTCAGTGAGTCGTTGTCCAGCGGGTTGTATTCCAGGCTCAAGGCCCGTTGCGCGGCCGGCGTGAGGTCCGTTTCGAGCCCTTCGGGCAGGCGCGTCAGGAGGTTGGAGGACAGGTCGAGGTTCTGCAGGTGCGGCAGCTCGCTCAGGTGTTCCGGCATGCGCAGCAAGGAGCAGTCGAACAGGCTGACATCGCGCAGGTTCGGCGCCGCAGTGAGGTCCGGCGGGCTCTGCAATGGATTGCCGGAAAGGTTGAGCTCTTCCAGGTTCGGGTATTCGGCCAGGGCCTCCTGGGAAATGGACGACCAGGTGATGGCGTTGTCGGTCAGTTCCAGGAAGCGCAACTGCGTGCCCAGTCCCGCCGGCAGGTGCCTGAGCTCCAGCGCGCTGGCCCAGAGCCTTTGCAACGGCGGCAACTGATTGAGCAGCAGGTGGGGAATCGCGCGCAGGGGATTGGAGCTCAGGTTCAGCTCGTTCACATGACTGAAGGCATCCGCCAGGTGTGGCAGGGTGGCGAAGTCACCGTCGTCGAGGCCGATCGACGACAGGTCCAGCTCGGCCGGGTTGGCCTGGTTGCGTTGCCAGCAACGGATCAGGGTGTCCCGCGCCACCGTGCGCAGTGGCCCGCCCGAAGCCCACTGGCCGAGAGCGGTGCGCAGGTAGTCGAGTTGGCGCTCCAGCGTGCGCAGTTCGAGGTGAGGCTGCCGGCCGCTGTCGCTCCACTGTTCCAGCGTGCTGCGGGCCTGTTCGTCGCTGACGCTGGGGTAGAGCCGGCGGTAGCGGGCCAGCAGCGCATTGCCGGCAGCGCGGGTCGGCGGGTAGTGGGCCGGCGGCGGCGCGTCGAAGCCACCGAGCAGGCGGCCGTCATCGTGCCAGCCGTCACTGCGCGCGGACCAGATCAGGCTGCGCGCCTGCCCGGGATTGCGCTGGGCCTGCTCGACGATGGTCTCCTTCAGGGCCTGCGGCTCGCTGCCCAGTTCCGGGACTGCCTGCAGCAGCGCCTCGAACAGATCCGCGACCGGTGCCCGCGGCCGATCGTCGAGCACCGCGCGGTAGCCGCCGGGCACCTTGATAATCAGCCGTTGATCATTGGCGAAGCGTTCGCCGGCGCGCTCCAGCAGCGGGCCGGAGCGGTCGCCGCCGCGCAGTTCGAGGCTGCAGCCCGTCGGCCAGCGCGCTTGCCGCGGCAGGCTGAGCAAGGCCAGGCGTTCGCTGGCCGGAAGGCCGCGATCCGGCCGGTAGAGCCCCTCGACCACGGCCTGCAGCGGGTCTTCGGCGGGCACGCCGGCACGCACGCGCTGCAAGGTCGAGAGCAGGCGGGGCGGTGTCGGTGTGTGCTTGAGGTAGACGTCGAGGAGTTCATCGCGGCCGATGCCCTCGATACGGCTGGCGACTTCCAGTTCCGCATCGCTGTAGTCCTCGACCTTCGCGCCGAGGCGACGCAGCAAGGTGCGTCGTGGCCATTCCAGCGGTTGTTCATGGGCCGCATGCCAGGCCCCTTCGCCGTTGTGTTCGAGGAGCGGCTGGAACGCTTCGCGGTCGCCGGGATGGGTGATGCACCAGCGCTGGCCGTCGGCGTGGGGGCGCACCGCGAAGTGTCCGTCGTCGAGCTGCACATGGCGCTGCGCTCCCGATTCCAGCAGGCCCAGGGCATTGGGCCGGGCGTCGGCCGGCGGGTCGACGCGGTAGGGCTGCAGATCGCCGTTCCACAGGCGTGGCGTGCCGTCCGGGCGGATCACTTCGATCAGGTTGCGGGTGAACTTGCCGGCGTAATGCAGGGCCACGCCGGTGGCCACGGCGGTCCCCAGGTCCAGCGCCACCGCCTTGGCATGCCCGAGGGCGCCGTCGATATCGCCTTGTTCCCAGGCTTCGACGCCTTCGTAGACCTCACCGAGGATCTGCGCGGCGAACACCATCATCATCAGGCTGCCGGCGGCGGGCACGAAGAACGCCGCCACACCGAGCAGGTCCAGTCCCACGGACTCCCAGTAATGCAGGCGGCGCTGGCGTGCGGCTTCGTCGACGGCGCTGCTGGGAACCGCCAGCTGGCGACCTTCGTTGAGCAGGCGGCGGTGCTGGCGATCCTGCAGGAAGGCGAAGAGCTCGCCCTCGATGGCGGTGCCATTGCAGTGCAGGTCGCAGTCCGCCGGGGCTTTCCATGTGCTGTTGCGCTCGTCCGGCAGGGTCTGTCCGGTGAGGTTGCGCTGCAGCACGCTGGCGAAGTGCTCGACCTTGTCCTGCTGGATGAAACCGTAGAAACGCTGGCGCAGCGCCGGATCGCACAACAGGCGCAGCAGCGCGCGCTGGCAGGCGGCGAAGCTGGAATGCCCGGTCAGCGCCTCGGGCATGCCGGGCAGGTAGAGAAACACCGCCTGCGCGCCGGCGGCGGGACGGATCAGCAGGGCATCCAGGACATCGACGCCGAACAGGCTGAAATGCTCGCAGCGCGGCACAGCGCTGGCATCCGCGCCATCGATCAGGCACTGGATCGGCTCATGCTCCAGCTGCGGGTTACGCAGGCGTGCGAGCAGCAGGTCCAGGCGCAATTGCTCGCGGCGTGCGCTGATCGCCAGTTCGCGTACCTGCGGACGGCCGAACAGCTGATTCAGGTGATCCTGATAGCGCTGGCCGAGATCGAGGTCGTGGCATTGCTCGGCGAACTGGGCGGCGCTGAAGGGCAGGGGGCGGAAGTGGTAACGCGCGTAGCCGTTGAACGAGTCGACGCGAAACTCGCCCATGATCGCCACGCTCTCCGGCTGCAGTTCCACGTCCTTTTCGAAGTTCTGCAGTGCGGCCTGAAGCAGCGGTTCGACCCGGTGGTTGAGTTCGGTGGCCAGCGCGCTCCAGCTCCAGTCGCGGCTGAAGCGGACGAAGTGCATGTCGCGCGGATCACCGCGCAGGCCGAAGCGTTCGCGCAGGCGTTGCATCAGCAGGGGGCTGGCGAAGTCGCTCGGGTTGCGCAGTTCGCGCAGGGCCCTGGCCAGGGCGAAGGTCACCGCGCGGGTGCGCAGCAGGGTCTGCTCCAGCTCGGCGCGTAGCGCCGCCGGTGCGTTCTGCACCCAGCTGTAGTTGGCGTAGTCGTCGAGGTGGCGCAGGCGCTCGATCTGCCCCGGCTTGAGGTCGGCGAGCCAGCGCGGCAGGCGTTCCCTGACCAGCAGATCATGGTGGGTGGGGTGTTGGGGGGACATGGGTGCACTCCTGGTGAGAAAGGAGTGCAAGCACACCGTGCCGCCGGGTGGCGGCGGTGGCACATAGTTATCCGGGGCCGGGGCTATAGTGACAGGAGTCGAAAAACTTCAGTCGAGGAGCAGCCCATGGCCCTGATCAGCCGCGAAGTCTGGTGGTTCGAACCGCCCAAGCCGGGACAGACCGAAGCGGATCTGCGCTGGGGCTTCCTGGAGATCCACAGCGACCGGCCGCCACGGTTCGTCGATGAGCGACCGACGGACCAGCAGATGGCGGAGCGCAAGAGTTGCCGGCATTTTCCGGAGGCGGAGGAGTGAATGTGGCAGGGGGCCTCACTGTTGCAGAAGAGGCTGGAAAATCGATAGGCCCATTCTGCCGATCAGAAAAGCCAGCAGGATCGGGAAGCACCTACTCAAATTTGATGGTCTGGCGGGAGAACGCATCAAGGCTGCCGGGTGCCTGTCTTGAGGGCGCTGCAAACCTCAAGACAGGCACTCGCCCTCAACCAACCTTCAGAAACGCCCCCGCCGTCCGCCCCGCCAGCGTCCCATACCCCACCCGGCGTACCCCCGCCAGCCGCTGTTCCAGCAGATCCAGCAACGATTCCCCGCTGTCCAGGTAGGCATCGCCGAAATCCGCGGAGCCCAGCGCACTGGGATGCACCACCACCTCCAGCACGCCATCCAGCGGCGCCAGGCCATCGCGCAGGTCCACCGGGGTGCACACGTGATCGGCACTGACCCCGGCCAGTTGCCGCAGGCGTCGGTTGAGCAGGGTCTTGAACACGCGCTTGCCGGTGCCGATATTGCGCCCGATATTGCGCGCCAGGCGCACCGGCACGCCCTCGCGCGCGGCGAAGCGGGCGAGGATTTCGCCCAGTGGCCAGATGTTGTGCACATGCTGGTGCGAGTCCAGGTGACTGGGCAGCAAGCCCAGGCCCAGGCAGTGCTGCCACTGCGCGGCCAGCTCCAGTTCCACGGCCTGCCGCGCGCGGCGGCTGAGCCACAGGCTCTTGCGCGACAGGCCGAACTCGAACTCGCCGGCACTGTTGCAGAACGCCGGCTCTTCGAGAATGGCTTCGCTCAACGGGCGACCATGGCTGAGGTTGAAGTGCAGCCCGACCCGCCCCCGCAGCAGCGGCTGCTGGCGGGCCAGGGCGCAGGCGTTGCGGAACGCCGGCATGTTGGCCATGGCCGTGGCCGAGGTCACCAGGCCGCTCTGGAACGCCCGCAGGATCACCGCGTTGGTGGGCTCGTTAAGGCCGAAATCATCGGCGTTGACTATCACCTGGAGGGACATTGCGCAGCTCCTGCAAGAGGGGGACGGGGAGAGGTGCGGGTCGGCGCCGCCGGCTTGCCCGGACGCCACCAGGGACGGCAGCGCCGCCACAGGCGCAGGGCCAGGCCCAGGCACAGGCCGGAGAAACGCCAGCTGTAGAAACTATGGCGCAGGTGTTCGACCTGCGCCGTCATGCGTTCATGCAACTGATGACTGGAGTTCTCCAGGCTGACCCGCGAGGCGTCGACCCACTGCCAGCCTTCGTCCAGCCCCCAGTCGATCCACTCCTGCAGCAGGACCCGGCCGCTGCCCAGGTCGGCGTGGGCGGGAAGGAAGGCCAGGTTGTAGTCGTAGAGCCGACCGCGCTCGAGCAGGCCGAGGCGATAGCTGATGCACTCGCCGTCCAGCTCCAGCACCACCAGGCGCAGACGGTCTTCGGCGGCAAGGCCGGCCAGGGCCTGGAACATCCACGCCCGCGACTGCGGCGTGCTGAAGATGCCGACGCCGTCGTCGCCTTTCCAGCTGGCGTCCTCCACCGCGGCGATGCGTTGCAGCCAGTGCTCGATGTTGTCGGCATCCACCACCACCCGGCGCACCTCGGCGCCACAGGCGGCGATGCGCTTGCGCGCGCGGCGCAGTTTGTAGCGCGGATCGCCGCTGACTTCCTGGCGGTCCGCCGCGCTCAGCCAGTGCACCGGGACATTGCACACGCGCCGGCATTCATGGGTCGAGCTGCGCCAGCCCCAGTGCAGCAGCCAGGGTTCGCCGGCGACCACTTCGTTGAGCTGCAGCAGGGCGTGGGGCAGGTGCCGGCGAATCTCGCGCAGCACCAGCGGCGCTTCGTGCTCGGGCAGGTCGATGAGCAGGCCGACCCGGTCGCTCAGCGGCCAGCCCAGGTGACGCAGCACGACGAAGCCCGGCAGCCCGGCGCGCAGCGGCATGCGCACCAGCGGCAGGCACAGGCACAGGCGCTCGCCATCATGGCCGAGCAGCACATGCAGGCTCTGCCCCGGGCGCAACGCGGCCTCCGCCGCGCGCAACCAGGCCAGGCCGTTGAACGGTGTGCTCTGCGGCAGGCGCTGGCGCAGGGTTTCGTAGTCCCGGACGGGAAAGGCGGGGGTCGACAGCGAGGTCGACCAGCTCAGGCGTACTCCCATGTCAGGCAGCCCTCACCGGTACCGGCGCCACCACCGGCTTGTTCAGGGCGGACAGGCGCGAACCCTGGTAGCGGCTCTGCCGGTAGAACTTCCAGCGTCCGAACAGGCAGTAGACGTGGGTGACCCGACCCTGCTCGGCATAGCCCATGCGCAGGTGCAGCTTCAGCGCCGGGATATTGTGGCTCTCGCAGACGTCCACCACCTTGTCGCAGCCCTGATCGCGCATGGCCTTCCACAGGTCCAGTTGCAGGTCCACCGACAGCGTGGTGCCCCAGTAGGCGCGGGTGAGTTCGCCGCCGAACTCGAAGAACTCACCCTGCTTGACCGGGAACCAGCAGCCATAGAAGTGGTGGTCGTGGTAGTCCTTCGGGCAACCCCAGATGAAGGCCACCACATGGCCTTCGGGGTCGCGGTGGATGATCCCGGTGTGGCCTTCGCTGACCAGCTCGCGCATGGTCTCCAGGCGGTCGCCGAAGTAACGGGCGAAGGCATGCACGTTGTGCAGGGTGGTCAGCTCGCTGCGGGTCGGCGCGCTGGGCTTGAGGTTGTGCGGGGGAACGGGGCTGACCAGGTCACGCTCCATCCAGAGCAGTTCCCAGTGATAGAACACGTAGTGCCGCAAGGCGGTGTTCAGGGCAGAGCGCAGTCCTTTGTGCCTGATGTGGGTTTGCAACTGATTCAGTACACGCATGATTGCCTCCTTGATCGGGCAAGGCGGGTGGTCCGGCGCGTCGCTCTACGACGCGCTCCAGCTCAGGGCGAACAGGGTCCGCCCTGGCAACTCGAAGCCGAACTGCCCACCGCGACAGGCCAGGTCGGCCTTGCGTGGCTGGTGGTCGGCTCCGAAGAAGGTCAATTCGCTTTGTGCCGGGCACTGCCGGGCGCCGCTGGCGAAGCGCACCTGCTGGCGCCGCTCGCTCTTGTTCACCCCGAGCAGGCTGCGCTGCGGCCCGCGGGCCATGGCCAGGACGTCGACTTCGAAGGCGTCGTTGTCCAGTTGCAGCACCTCGTCCAGCCAGTGCTGCTGGATGAACTGCTGGGCCAGGCCCACCGGCTTGAGCACGAACTCCCGTGGGCCGAGGACCTGCAGCATGCCCTTGGGGTACTCCGGCTCGTCGGCGGCCTGGAACCAGTTGAGCATGTCCAGCAGGCCGTCGGCGCTGGCGTTGATCGCCACCGAGGCCCACCACAGCGCGGCGTCGTCGCCGTTCTGCTCATACAGGCTGAGGCTGGAGCCGCTGGACAGGTTGGTCTGGTCCAGCAGCAGGGCCTTGCGTGGCCGGCCACGTTCGTCGAGGCCGACCAGGCCCGCGGCCTGGCGCACGGTGTCGCGGTAGACCCGGGTCGCCAGCAGGTCGCGGACCATCCATTCATGCCAGGCCAGCGCATCGATGCGCGGGCCGAATTCGTCGAGCAGGCGCTTGGCCCAGTCCAGCCCGCGGCGCTCGCCGCTGTGCTCGGCCAGCGGGCCGTTGACCAGGCGCGAGCTGGCCGGCATGGCGATGCGCACGCCGGCCTGGCGCGCGCCCGCGTAGTCCTCGACCTGGCGCAGGCGTTTGGCGAAGAAGTCGCGAAAGTCCTCGTAGCGCTGGTAGTTGAGGTTCGGCTCGTCGGCGAAGGCGATGTAATGGCGACCCGCGCCACCGAGGGCGACGCTGGCCGCCAGCCAGGCATCGAGGCCCTGGCGGCTGATGGCGTCGTCGCGCAGATCGGCGCGGCGGCCGGTGGCGGCGAGCAGGGTGATGTCGTCGGCGATGGCGAAGCGTTCCCGGTACAGGCGGCGAAAGGCGTTCTCGTACTCGGGCTGGCGCGCCAGCACATCGACGAAGCTGTAGAAGCCCGCCGCCGTCGGGCGCAGGGCATCCAGCACGGCATGGCTGGCCGGTGGCGGCAGCAGATAGGGCAGGTTGAGGCCGAGTTTCGCGGTGGGACCGAGGTGCTTGCCGCCCAGTTGCAGATTCACCGTGCCGGCCTGCTCGCGCAGCGGCTGCAGGTCGGCGACCCGGCGGGCGAACAGATTGGCCGTGCCGTCCAGCCAGAACGCCGCCTTGCCGCGGCCTTGCAGTTCCAGGCGCCAGACCTGTGCCTGCGGGCTGACCGGCAAGGTCACCTGCTCGTACTGCCAGTAGGCGGGTTGCCGCACCAGCGGCAGGCTCAGGCTCTTGCCGTCCTCCAGGCGCACCGCGTGCAGACCGCTGACGCCGCCGTGGTACTTGCCGGCCAGGATGGCTACCTCGCCGGCCGCGACGCGGAAGTAGAAGGTGCTGTCGGCCTCCACCTGCAGGCTGAAATGCAGCCGCGCCGGGGCGAACTGCACCCCGGTGCTGTCGTCGAACGCCGCCCGGTAGCGGCGGAAGCTGTAGCCGGGGATCTCCAGGCGATAGCTGCCATGCCCGCTGTGCAGCGGCCATTGCTGCTGGCCGCGCACTTCATCGGCGGCGATATCCCGGCGCGCCGCCAGGCGGCCCTGGCCATCGAGGAGAAATACCTGCTCGGGATTGGCCGCCGCCTGCCAGGCGCCGACCCAGTCCAGCTGCAGCGTGTCGCCACGGCTCGGGGTCAGGTACAGGGCGCCGTCGCGGATATCCGGCCAGCGCGCGGGCGCGGCGCCGGCCAGGCCGCTGAGCAGCAGGAGCGGCAGCAGCAGGGTCTTCATCCGGCGACCCTCCCTGGCAGCATGCGCCGCAGCGGCAGCAGGTCGGCGGGCAGGACGATCAGGGTGCGCCACCAGGCCACGCCGCTGAGCCGGCAGTACAGCACCAGCATGGCCAGGGTCACCGCCAGGTAGGCGATCGACGAGGCCAGCGCCGCGCCGACGATGCCGTGGCGGGGGATCAGCAGGACATTGAGCAGCAGGTTCAGCGCTGCGCCGGCGCCCATCATCAGCGACACGCTGCCGGGGCGGTTCTTGCCCAGCAGGTCGAGGCGCAGGATGCTCGCGTAGCACAGGCCGAACAGCCCCGGCAGCAGCGCCAGCAGGGCCGGGTAGGCAGGCTGGTAGGCGACGCCGAACAGGGTGACGATCAGCCATTCGCCGATCAGCGCCATGCCCAGGCAGGCGCCGAGCATCACCGTGGCGGTCAGGCGCAGGGCCAGCGGGGTGATGCGTTCCATGCCCGCGTCCTGTTGCAGCAGGCGTTTCATCAGCGGCGTGGTCACTGCCTCGGGGACGATCAGCAGCAGCTCGGCGGCGGCGCTGGCCATGGCGTAGTGGCCCAGGGCGGTGCTGCCGAGCAGGGCGCTGATGAACAGGTAGTCGGAACGCAGGATCACTTGCTGGAACAGCAGGTCGGGATGGCTCTTGGCGCTGTAGGCCAGCAGTTCGCGCTGGCCGCTGCGGTCCCAGCACAGGCGCAGTTGGCGACCGCGGCGCAGCCAGAGCAGGCCGAGCAGCACCACCAGGCCCAGGCCCAGCAGCCAGCTGGCCAGGGCCGCGGACAGGGTCGCTTCGGGCCAGAGCAGGTAGAAGGCGAGAAACAGCAGCAGCGGCGCCAGCGACTCGGTCAGGCGCAGGGCGTTGAAGGCGCCGACCCCGCCGGTGGCGTTGTGCAGGGTCAGCAGGCCGCTTTTCAGCACGCTCAGCGGTACCGCCAGCAACAGCAGCCAGGCCAGCAGGCCGAGCTGCTCGCTGACCTCCAGCTGGATGCCGAAGCCGCGCAGGGCCGCCAGGCACACCAGGGTCAGCAGGGCGGCGAGCAGGCAGCCATAGACCAGCACCTGGGTCAGCAGCAGGCCGAGATTGCGCTGTTGCGCCGCCTGGTAGCCGATGGCGCTGTTGAGGCCACCGCTGGTGGCTGCGGCGATCAGGTCCGGCAGGCTGCTGAGCAGGGCGAACAGACCGCGTTCGCTGGGGCCGAGCAGGCGCGCCAGGAGCACGTTGCGCAGCAGGCGCAGGGCGATCATCGCCAGGCGGGTGCCCATGCTCAGGAGCAGGTGGCGCAGGTAGTGACCGCGGCTCATGGGTTACCTCCACGACTGATGCGCCAGGCCAGCAGCGAAGGCCGGCTGGCATTGCGCTGGCTGACGCCGATGCGCGGCAGGGCCAGGGGGTCGTCGCAGCTCTGGCAGAGCCCGGCGCGGGTACTCAGGGCCCAGGGATAGCGGTGCGCGGCGAGGCGCTGGCGCACCCGCAGGTCATGGTCGCCATTGGGGTAGCAGTACACCGGCAGCGGGTTGCGGCAGCCCTGCAGGAGGGCGCTGTGGCTGCGGCTGATTTCTTCTTCCAGGCGACGGTCGTCCAGCCCGGGCAGCAGGGCGTGGCTGGCACCGTGCGGGCCGAAGCTGATCAGCCCGGAGTCCTCCAGCTGGCGTACCTGCTGCCAGTCCAGGGCCTGGGGCAGGGACTCCGCCGGACAGGCGTCGGTGAGCAGGTGCAGGGCCGCCGGCGCCAGGCTTTTCAGACTTTGCAGGTAGTGGGCCAGGGCCAGGCTGCGGGCCTTGGGCGCGTCATGCATGAAGTAGGCGGCAGGCAGCGGCCGACCGACCCGGCGCAGTTTTTCGATCAGTTGGTGCCGCGCCGGCTCGCCGTGGCTGCCCCACAGGGTTTCGCCGAGGCTTTCCCACCAGAAGCGCTGGCGGCTGCCGATGAAGTCGGTGGAGAGGAAGATGCTCGCCGGGACCTGGTAGCGCTGCAGCAGGGGAAAGGCATGCAGGGCGTTGTCGCGCCAGCCGTCGTCGAAGGTCAGCGCCACCCGCGGCCGGCCGCTGCCGTGGCCGTGCAGCAGGTCGAGCAGCGGCAGGCAGTCGAAGTGCTGGCGCAACCAGCGCAGCAGGCGCTCGAAGGCCTGCGGGCCGACGCACAGTTCATTGCGATGGGGCAGGGCCGCGGCGCGGTCGTCCGGCAGCACGCGGTGGAGCATCAGGATCAGTCCGGCGCCATGCAACTGGCGGCGGCCTACCGGGGAGTTGAGGTAGATCCAGCCACTGGCGCGCTTGAGGGTGGTCTTGATCGGCATGGTCCTGACCTCAACGATTCTGCTCGGGATTCCACTGCCGGTAGCTGTGGCCGCGAAGAAACTGCCACACACCGACGCTCATCCCCGCCAGGGTCACCAGCACATAGGCGGCCAGGCGAAACGGCCGCGGCAGGCGGTGCCCGCTGTCGAGCAGGCCGACCAGGGCGATGGCGTAGCCCAGCAACTGCAGGGTGCAGGTCCACAGGTAGGATGCCGGGCCGTCGAGCAGGCACAGGTTGCTCAGCAGCAGCGGCACCAGCAGCAGCGGGGCCAGGCGCCGCAGCAGCTTGTGGCTGATCAGGGCGATGGCGTACAGGCCATGGCGCGCCGGGTTGAGCAGGGCGCTGCGCGCGGCGAGGCTGCGCAGGCCGCCGACGGTGACCCGCTGGCGGCGGCGGAACTGCTTGTCGGCCTCGTCGACGCCGCAGTCCAGCACCACGGCCTCGGGCACATAGACGATGCGCAGGCCGGCCGCCGGGGCGCAGGTACTGATGAAGAAGTCGTCGTTGACCTGCTCCGGAATCGCCTCGAACAGTTCGCGACGCAGGGCCAGCAGGGCGCCGTCGGCGGAGACCATGCAGCCGTTGCGGTTTTCCACCCGGCGTACCCAGCCCTCGTAGTGCCGGTACAGGGCATCGCCGAGGCTCAGGCCCTGGCCTGGGCGGGGGATGATCATCTGCCCGGCGCAGCCGCCGACGCCGGGGTCCGCCAGGGGCCGCAGCAGGTGACCGAGGGTGTCGTCGGACCACTGGTTGTCGGCGTCGGTGAACACCAGGATCTCACCGTGGCACAGCTCCACCGCGCGATTCAGCGCGGCGCCCTTGCCGATGCGCGGCAGGTCGAGGACCTGGATGCGCGGATCGTCGACGCTGCGCGCACAGGCCACGGTGCGGTCGCTGGAGCCGTCGCTGGCGACGATGATCTGCAGGCTGGCGGCCAGGTAGTCCTGGTTCAGCACGCTGCGCAGCTTGGATTCGATATGGCGCTGCTCGTTGTGCGCGGCGATCACCACGCTGACCGTCAGCGGCGCGGCCGTGGCCACCTCGGGCCGGCGGTGCAACGGCGCCAGCAGGCTGAGCAGCAGTGGATAGCCCAGCCAGGCGTAGAGCGGCAACAGCAGGCACAGCCAGAAGATGAATTCAGCCACGGGCAGGTCTCCGGGTGGTCAAGTTGAACAGGCTCATGACGAAGGCCATGCCGGCCAGGTGCAGGCGGATGAAGTGCAGCCCCCAGAGCTGCATGATCAGCCGCGGGTCACGGTGCTTCAGGCTCTGCCGCAGGCTCAGGGCCAGGGCCGGCAGGCTGGCGATCAGCAGCAGCAACAGGCTCAGGTGCGGAAAACCGTCGAGCAGCGCCGACAGGGCCATGGCGTCGAGCACCCAGGCGCCCATCGACAGGGCCGGGAAGCGCAGCAGGCGCAGGCTGGCACCATGGCTGCGCAGCAGTTGCAGATGACTGCCCTGGCGCCACATCTCCTTGCCCAGCCATTCCTTCCAGCTGCCTTCGTAGCCCCAGTGCAGCACCACCGGGTCGCGCAGCACCGCCAGGCGCGCGCCGGCCTCGTGCAGGCGCAGGGTGAAGTCCTTGTCTTCGCCGCTGCGCAGGTTCTCGTCGAAACCGCCGACGGCCTCGAACCACTGGCGCGGCATCAGCAGGTTGGGGCTGGGCAGCCATTGCTGGCGTTGCAGCAGTTCGCCGGCGCGCAGGGTGCGGCGCTGCCAGGCGATGGCGAACCAGGGCGCCTGGTGCGGGGTATCGCAGTCGAGGGCGAAGACCTCGGCGGCGCCGCGCCCGTGCAGTTCGAAGAGGCGGCTGAGCCAGCTGTCCGGCACCTCGATATCGGCATCGACGAAGGCCAGCCAGTCGCAGTCGCAGGCCGCCGCGCCACGGTTGCGCAGGGCGCCGATGCTCAGCCCGGGCTGGCACAGCACCTCGGCGCCGAGGGCCCGGGCAATGCGCGGGCCGTCGTCGCTGGAGCCGTTGTCGACCACGATCAGCTGGCAGTCGACCCCGGCCTCGGCGGCGGCACGCTGCAGCGCGGCGAGGGTGCGGCCGATATGGCGGCTCTCGTTGAACATGGGGATGACGATGCCGACCCGGGTCATGGCCGCAGTTCCCGTTGCTGCGCCGCCTCGGCCTGGCTGCGCAGTACCGCCGACAGCGCCAGCATGATCCACAGGTACTTGTGGTTGGGCGCGCTGAGGAACATCAGGAACAGGCCCAGCGATAGCATGCTCATGCTCAGGTGGGTGAGCAGGTCGGCGCGGGCCACCTCATGCTGGCGCAGCCAGGCGCCGCGGGCCGCCCAGAAGTTGCGCAGGGCCAGGGCGATCATGCCGACGAAGAGCAGGCCACCGGGCAGGCCGATCTCGCTGAACAGTTCCAGGTAGGTGTTGTGCGCGCGGCGATACAGGTCGGTGACCTTGCGGTTGGCCGAGAACGCCTTGGCGTAGCCGGTGGTGGCGTAGTGCAGGGGGAAGGTGCCGGGACCGGAGCCGAGCAGCGGGTTGTCGCGGATCATCTTGCCGCCGACCACGATGTAGGAGGCACGGCGCCCCAGCGAGTCGTCCTTGTGTGCGTTGACCCCGGACTTGAGCAGGCTCAGCGACTGGATGCGCTCCAGGTACTTGGCCGGCATCACTGTCGCCGCCGCCGGCAGCAGCAGGGCCAGGGCGAGCATCAGCAGGCCGAGGTGGCGCGGACGGATGCGGCCCAGTTGCACCCGGTAGTGATACAGGCCGATGCCCAGGCTGATCAGCAGCACCAGCAGGCCGGAGCGCGACTCGGTGCGGGTCATGCCGGCCAGCAGCAGCCCGGCGCAGAGCAGCCAGAGCAGGCGCTGGCGCAGGTTCGGGCTGGTCAGCAGCAGCCAGATCGCCAGCGGCACGGCGAAGGCGATCAGCAGGGCGAAGACGTTGGGGTCGTCGAGCAGGCCCTGGGCACGGCCCTGGTCCTGGTACTTGCTGGAGTACATCGCCAGGGCGCAGGTGGCGGACACGCTCAGGGTCACCAGGCGCGCCAGCAGGGTCAGGTCGAGGTCGCGCGCGATGAGCAGGGTCATGACGAACAGCAGCAGGCCGATCAGCAGCTCGCGCAGGTGCAGGGCCGACATCGCCCAGCTTTCGCTGAGGCAGAAACTCAGCAGGTAACAGGCGAGAAAGGCCAGCAGCAGCGGCCACAGGTTGCTGCGCAGGCGCTCGCCGCCGAGCCTGCCGCTGGCCAGTTGCAGCATCAGGATCAGGCCGAGGCCGGCACCGATCAGCTTGGTCGCGGACAGGTCGCTGTCCTTGAACAGGCCTTCGAACGGCACCAGGGCAAGAATCGCCAGCAGGCCCCAGGCCGGACGCCGCCACAGGGCGAGCAGGCCGGCGAGGGCCAGTACCGCGCCCGGGGCGAGGTAGGGCCAGGGGCTGACCAGCAGGGCCAGGGCGGCGAGGCCGAACAGCCCGATCAGGGACAGGGGCAGGATCATGCGCGGACCTCCGTTGCAGCGCCCAGGTAGACCTGGGCCCAGCGCTGGGCCAGGGTGGGCAGGTGGTAGCGTTCGCGTTGGGTGCGGCGGGCCTGGGCGATCAGCTCGTCGGCCTGGGCCGGGTCGTCGATCAGCGCGGCCAGTTGCGTGGCCAGTTCGTCCACCGCCAGCGGTCGGGCGAGCAGGCCGCTGCGGCCATGTTCGATGACATCGGGGATGCCGCCGACGCCGAAGGCCACCACCGGCACGCCGTCCTGCATGGCTTCGAGGAGGATCATCGGCGTGCCTTCGGTCCGGGAGCTGATCACCAGGGCATCGAGGCGGCCCATCCAGGCGCGCATGTCGTGCTGGAAGCCCGGCAGGCGGATGCGTTCGAGCAGCCCGGCGGCGCCGATGCGCGCGCGCAGGGCCGGCAGTTCCGGACCGTCGCCGAGCATCACACCGTGCAACTGCGGGTAGCGCTGGCACAGCGGGATCAGGGTGTCGAGAAACAGGTCGGGGCCTTTCTCGCTGCTCAGGCGCCCGACATAGCCGGCCAGCCATTGACCGTTGCCGGTGTGGCGCGGGGCCGGCTCGGTGCTCTCCGGCAGACCGTTGGGAATCACCCGCACCTTGCTGCCGGAGACGCCGGCATCACGCAGGATCCGCGCGATGCTGTCGGCGACGCAGACCACCTGGCTGACCAGCGGCGAACGGCACAGGCGCAGGGTCAGCCAGGTATACAGGCGCTGCTTGCGGTTGCGCGGGGTGAAGCCGTGCTGGGTCGAGACCAGCGGCAGGCGCCACAGCAGCACCGCCAGGCAGCCGAACAGCAGGCCGCGGAAGTTGTGCGCGTTGAGCAGCAGCGGACGGACATCCCGCTCGCCGCGTAGGGCCGCGCGCAGCCCCGTCACCCCGGTGCAGCGCTGGCAGTCCACTCCGGCCTCGCGAAAGCGCGCCAGCAACTCGTCCGGTGCGTCGAGAAACACCACCCGATGCTGCCCGGGAGTGGCCCGGCAGTGGTCCAGCAGCATGCGCTCGGCGCCGTAGAAGCCACCGCTGTTGAGCAGGTGGACGATCGGCTGGCGCGGGGCCGCGGCGTTCAATTGCGCACCCAGTGCCACAGGCGTGGCAGCGACCATTGCTTGTGCGGGTTGGGCAGCTCCGGCGCCTGGTCGTTGATCACCAGCAGTACCGGCAGGTTGAGGTCCTGGCCGATCTGTGCCGGATGCTTGAAGCGGTGGTCGAAGAACTCGCGGACGTAGACCAGGGCAATGGCGAACAGCAGGCCGGTGAGCATGCCGAACGGCACGATCAGGCCGGGCCGCGGGAACGCCGCTTCGGTCGGCTGGTACGGCGCGCTGAGGATGCGGGCGTTGGACAGGTTGTCCAGCTGGCCCTGGCCGCGGCTCTCTTCGTAGCGCTGGGTGTAGGTGAAGAAGGCCTTGTGCAGGGCGTCGATCTCGGTGTCGAGCTGGCGCGCCTTGCTCTGGGTTTCCTGCAGCTGGTGGATGCGGCCCTTGAGTTCACCGATGCGCGCGGTCTTCTGCGCGATCACTTCCTGGACCACGGTCAGGTCCTTCTCGCGTTCGCGGATGCGGTTGGCGACCACCTTGAGGAACTGCTGGCGGGTGCGGCTGATCTGGTCGCGCTGCAGCTGCATCGGTTCGCTGTTGGGCTGGAAGATCGCCACGTCGTTGCCGTAGCGCGACACCTGGGTGGTCAGTTGCTCACCCAGCTGCTTGATCTCGCGGTCCTCGAAGGCCACGTTGTCCACCGTGGTGGTGAAGGTGAACGGGAAGCTGTAGTCGTTCATCTTCGCCGAGCCGGCGGTGGCCAGGGCCGACTTCAGGTAGTCGAGCCAGCGCTGGCTTTGCAGCAGGCGGTCGCGGTACAGGTTGAGCGCCTGTTCCTCGGTGTTGATCGCGTTGAGGCGGAAGGTGATCTCTTCCTTCGGATCCGACGAGCCGTTGCTTTCCAGCAGGCCCAGGCGTTTGCCTTCGAGGTCGTCGAGACGGGTCTGGTACTGGAGTTTCTTCTGTTCGTAGAAGGATTCCGGCAGTTCGTTGGACTGCAGGTCCTGGCGGTTCTTCAGGTAGTTGTCGAGCAGGCGGGCGACGAACGCGGTGCCCTGGGCCGGATCGGCGAAGCTGTAGTTCACCGAGATCACGTTGGAGCCGGGCAGGGTCTCGACCTTGAGGCTCTTCACCGCCTGTTCGGTCAGGGCGTCGAGCTGGCTGTCGCCGGCCGCGGCGACCTTCAGGCCCAGGGCGGTGCGCAGCGGGTCGATCACATGCTGGTGCAGCGGGGCGAATAGCCACTGATCGAGCATGCCGGGTTCCACCGAGTATTTACCCTCGGCGCGCAGCTGGTTGATGGTCTGGCGAATCAGGGTCGGCGAACGGAGGATGTTGCTCTCCGTTTCCATGTCCGCCAGGGACGGCGGAATGAACTTGTCGGTTTCCTGGGCCAGGGCGGTGTTGGTGTCGCTCTGCGACAGCTTCTTCGACTGGACGATGACTTCGGCGCCAATGTCGAAGCTCTGCCGCAGCACCAGCGGCAGGACCAGGGCGATCACCGCGAAGGCGAGGAAGATGCGCTTCACCCACTGACGGTTGGCGAAGAAGATGCGGAAGAATTCGTGCAGGTAGTTCTCTTTGGGATTCATGTCGCCGTACCCCTGAGTTCAGTTGTCGCTGCCTTTGTTGTCGACGCGGTAGCCGAAGCTGAAGCCCACGCCCTGGAACAGCACCACGTCGGCCAGTTGCCGGGCCAGTTCGCCAGCACTGGCGAGCTTGGTCTTGGGCACGTAGAGCATGTCGTCCGGTTGCAGGTAGGCCACCTGCGCGGCGCTGGCGTCCAGGGCCTGGTCGACGTTGTAGGGCATGGCCTGCACCTGGTTGCCGTTGCGCCGCATGATCACCACCGAGTCCAGGCGCGCCTTGATGCTCGGGCCGCGGGCCAGGGTCAGGGCTTCGAGGACCGAGACCGGACGGCGGATCGGGTAGGCGCCGGGCTGGCCGACTTCACCCAGCACGTAGATCTCGTTGACCGCGGTGGACTTGAGCATCACGTCCACGGTCATGCGCCCCGGCAGATCGGCGTAGCGCTGGTTCAGGTAGGTCTCCAGCTGGGTCACGGTCATGCCCTGCAGGGGCACCGAGCCGATTTCCGGGAAGTTGGCGCGCCCGTCGCTGTTCACCGTGATTTCCCGGCTCATGCCGGTGGCCGGGTGGTTCAGCGCGTTTTTCAGGTTCTGCTCGTTGGTCAGCGGGCTGATCACCTGCACGGTCAACTGGTCGCGGTTGGGCTGGAACAGGCTCTTGTTGCGGTACGCCTGCTGGATCGCGGCGCGGGCCTGGTCCGGGGTCATTCCGGCGACCTGCACCGAAGTGTTGGCCGCCGGCAGCTCGATGCGGCCGTCGGGCAGCACCAGCTGGTTGCCGTTCAGCGAACTGGCGGAGAGGAAGTTGAGCCCGACGGTATCGCCGGACTGGATGCGGTAGGCGTCGGAACCGCTGGTGCTGATGTGGAAGATCACATCCAGCACGTCCTGCGGACGCAGCACCTGTTCCTTGCCGGTGAGTTCGCTGGCCTGGGCGCTGGCGGGTGGCGCGGTGAGGATCTGCACCGGCATCTGGCGCATCTCCTGGTTGCTGGTGCAGGCCGCCAGCGGTAACAACGCGAACAGGGCGATCAGGGTGGTTTTCATCATTGTGTCCCTCGCACGGTCGGCTCAGAGGTTGTCGTACAGCCACTTGGGCATGTAGTAGCGGCGCCGGTTGAACACACTGCCGATCAGCAGGGCGCCGGCCTGGACCAGGCGCTGGCTGGCGGCCTGGGCCACTTCGCGGCGGGTGTCCTCGGCGTTGATCACCAGGATCACGCCATCCACCAGGGGCCCCATGACCAGGCTGTCGGCGCCGCTGTAGACCGCCTCGCCATCGATCACCACGAAGCGGTAGTCGCTGGCCAGGCGCTGCAGCAGGCTGCGCAGCAGTTCCGGGTCGAGGCGTTCGCCGCCGCGCTTGTGCACGCCGCTGGGCAGCACATCGAAGTTCTGGTCGGACAGGCGCACGATGCAGTCCTGCGCCAGGGGCGGGGTCTGGTCATCGAACAGCAGGTCGTGGAAGCCGCGCAGCCGGGTCAGGCCCAGTTGCTGGCTGAGGTTGCTGGTGTCGTTGCTGGCGTCCACCAGCAGCACCGAGCCACCGCTCAACTGCGCCAGCTGGCTGGCCACGGCCAGGGCGCTGGTGCTGGTGCCACTGCCGCGGTTGGCGGCAGTGATCAGCAGCAGGCGTCGATCCTGGTCGAGCACGGTGGAGGTCAGGTTGCTTTCGCTGGGGGTCGCGATGCTCATGCTTCTCGAAGTAGAACCGTCCATCTCAACTTGCTCCGTGGCCAGTGAAGACTTTGAAGGGAGTCTTGAGCAGGATCTTCAGATCCAGGCTCAGGCTCTGTTCGGCGATGTAGCTGAGGTCCAGCTCGACCCGCTGGTCGAAGTCGATGTCGCTGCGTCCGGAGATCTGCCAGAGGCCGGTCATGCCCGGGTAGATGCTCAGGCGCGCGAGGTGGCTGTCCTTGTAGCGGTAGGCGTTGAACGAGGTGGGCCGGGGCCCGACCAGACGCATCTCGCCGCGCACCACGTTGAACAGGTTGGGTAGCTCGTCCAGGCTGCTGCGCCGGAGCCAGCGGCCGATCCGGGTTACCCGCGGGTCGTCGTCGATCTTGAAGTCGATGGATTGGGCGCCGTGCTTGTTCAGGTGGCGCAGGGATTCTTTCAGCGCCTCGGCATTGGCGACCATGGTGCGGAACTTGAACATGCCGAAGCAGCGTCCGCGGTAACCGGTGCGCCGCTGCACGAAGAACACCGGGCCCGGGCCGCTGGCCTTGACCAGCGCGGCGAGCCCCAGCAGCAGCGGCGAGAGCAGGATGATCAGGCACACGGCGCCGAAGGCGGCGATGCAGCGATTGGTCCGCGACAGGGTCCAGGGCCGGCCGCCGAGGCGTCCGGTGAACCAGCCGCGGCCTTGCTTGTGCACTGCCGAATCGATGCGCATGCGGTGTTTGGGGTCCATGCGTTTGTCCTGGTACAGCGCCTGTACCTGGGCGTCTTGGGGTTGTCCGGTCATGGCTACCTCCGAACTGCAGCGGGCGTGGCCCGGTTGTCCTGCGCTGGCGTCCCGAGCAGCGGCAGGTAGTGGTCGAAGAACCAGGCGACGAAGCGCCCGAGCCCGTCATCCAGGGAGATTTGCGGGGTGAAGCCGGTGGCCGCGGCGAGGTCGCCGGCCTCGGCGCAGGTATCGAGAACATCGCCCGCTTGCAGTGGCAGCAGTTCCACTTCGGCCTTGCGTCCCAGGTGCTTTTCCAGCAGGGCGACGTAGTCGAGCAGGGCCACCGGGCGCTGCCCGCCGATGTTGTACAGGCGCCACGGCGCGTGGCTGCTGGCCGGGTCCGGGGCGTGGGCGTCCCACTGCGGATTGGCTTGTGGCGGCAGCGGGATCAGGCGCACCAGGCTTTCGACGATGTCGTCGATATAGGTGAAGTCGCGCTGGTGCTGGCCGTGGTTGAACAGGCGCAGCGGGCGGCCTTCATGGATCGCCGTGGCGAACTGCAGCGGCGACATGTCCGGACGCCCCCAGGGGCCGTACACGGTAAAGAAGCGCAGGCCGGTGGCGGGAATGCCGAACAGGTGGCTGTAGCAGTGGGCCATGGCCTCGTTGGCTTTCTTGCTGGCGGCGTACAGCGACAGCGGATGGTCGACGCTGTCGCGCACCGAGTAGGGCACCTGGCGGTTGGCGCCGTACACCGAGCTGGACGAGGCGTACAGCAGGTGTTGCACCGGGTGGCGCCGGCAGCTTTCGAGGATGTTGAGAAAACCGGCCAGGTTGCTGTCCAGGTAGGCCTTGGGGTTGTCCAGGGAGTAGCGCACCCCGGCCTGGGCGGCCAGGTGCAGGACCACGTCGAAGCGCTCGGCGGCGAACAGCCGGTCGAGGGCTGCGCTGTCGCTCAGGTCGATGATGCGCAGGCAGAACTCGCCGGCCTGCTGGCGCACCCACTCGCCCCGGGCGACCTTCAGCGCCGGGTTGTAGTAGGCGTTGAAGTTGTCCAGGCCGATGACCTGGTGCCCCTCGCGCAGCAGGCGCAGCGCGCAGTGAGCGCCGATGAAGCCGGCCGCGCCGGTCACCAGCACTTTCATGATGCCGGTACCTCGGGCACGACATGGCGCAGGCCGATGCCGCAGTAGTCCAGGCCGAAGGTGGCGACCTGGTCCGGGTTGTACAGGTTGCGCCCGTCGATGATCAGGCGCTGGCGCAGCTTGTTTGCCAGCAGGGTGAAGTCCACCACGCGAAAGTTCTTCCACTCGGTGCAGATCACCAGGGCATCGGCGTCTTCCAGGGTGTCGTCGCGGGTGGCGCAGAGCTGCAGGTCCTTGCGGTAGCCGTAGAGGCGCCGGCACTCGGCCATGGCCTCCGGATCGAAGGCATGCACCGTGGCGCCCTCGGCCCACAGCGCTTCCATCAGGTAGCGGCTGGGTGCTTCGCGCATGTCGTCGGTGTTGGGCTTGAAGGCCAGGCCCCAGAGCGCCACCGACTTGCCGGCCAGGCTGCCGGGGAAGTGCTGCTTGAGCTTGGCGAAGAGAATCCGCCGCTGGTTGTCGTTGACCTCGCTGACGCTCTGCAGCAGGCGCAGCGGCATGCCGTTGTGCTCGGCGGTATGCAGCAGCGCGCGCAGGTCCTTGGGAAAGCACGAACCGCCGAAGCCGCAGCCGGGGTAGATGAAGTGGTAGCCGATCCGCGGGTCGGAGCCGATGCCCTTGCGCACCGCTTCGATATCGGCGCCGAGGCGTTCGGTGAGGTTGGCCAGTTCGTTCATGAAGCTGATGCGCGTGGCCAGCATGGCGTTGGCCGCGTACTTGGTCAGCTCGGCGCTGCGGTTGTCCATGAACATGAGTTTTTCGTGGTTGCGGCAGAACGGTGCGTACAGCTCGCCGAGCTGCTCCTGGGCCACGCCGTCGCAGGTGCCGACGATGATCCGGTCGGGGCGCAGGCAGTCGGCCAGGGCGCTGCCTTCCTTGAGGAATTCCGGGTTGGACACCACCCGCACCTTGAGGCTCAGCTTGCCCAGGCGGTCGAGGGTTTCCCGGGCCAGTTGCGCCACCTGGTCGGCGGTACCCACCGGGACCGTGGACTTGATGATCAGGGTGCGGTCGGCGTCCATCAGCTCGGCGATCTGCCGGGTCACGCCGAGGACGTGGGAGAGGTCGGCCGAGCCGTCTTCGTCCGGCGGCGTGCCGACGGCGATGAACACCAGCGCGGCATGATTCACCGCATCGCTGGCCTGGGTACTGAACAGCAGACGGCCGTCGCGGATGTTCTCCTCGAGCATGGCCGACAGGCCAGGCTCGTGGATCGGCGGCACGCCTTCGCGCAGTTGGCTGATCTTGTGCGTGTCGACATCCACGCACAGCACGCGGTGTCCGACATCGGCCAGGGCGGCCGCCTGCACGAGCCCTACATAACCAGTACCGAAAACACTTACGTCCATTCCGGCTGCCTCGCATGGCGTAATGGGGGTGTAACAGCGATGTGTTTTCGGTATAGCGCAGGCTGGGGAAAAAGTGTCAATGGAATGGCATGTTTCGTCGAACTTACAGTGCCTAAGCAACAAGTCGTTTTGCCATCAACTCGTTGGCAATCCGCACCTTAGCGAAAAAACATACTGGCAAATCGCCGATCGATTTCGCGATGAACGGTCGTAAGCCGCGCCGTACAGGGGTTACACAGAATGGTTCGCAATTATTTGGCAACACTTCCTTTGGTGTTAATACCTATTTGTCGACGCCAAATTTTCGCCAGTAAATTGGCGGGCGATAGCTGGAAAGTCTTTCGCAAGCTGGCTACCTTTCGACAATTCCCGGTCGTTGAAGGTGGAGCCATTCCATGCGTGCATACCTCAAGAGCCTGTTGCTGGTGGCCTACCTGGCCTGTTTCCACGCGGCGATCGGCGAGCGCGTGCAGGCGCTGGGCGGCACGGCGCTGGTCCTGTATGCCGGGGTGTTCGTCCTGCTGGCGGCGGCTTTATGGCTGGCGGCGCAGATCCGCCAGGGCGGGGTGCGCTGGCTGCTGGCCCTGGTGTTCTTCGCCAGCGCCGTGTTCTTCGATGCCTACACGCGGATCACCGCCAGCTACCTGACCTACAGCGCGTTCATCTCGATGGTCTATTCCGGCGGTTTCATCGGCGAAGCCGTCGCCCAGTACCACGACGCCATGCTTCTGGCGCTGGCGCGCGGGTTGCTCCTGTTGTTCGGCCTCGGCCTGCGCCCCGGCGCCACGCCGCGACTGCCGCGGGTGATGCCGTGGGCCGCGCCGCTGCTGGGCCTGGCGTTGCTGACCGGCATCCTCTTCGTTCGCGCCGGCGAGGGCGCCCGCGGCCTGCCGGTGATGTACACGCCGCTGGCCTATCTCAACCTGCTGGGCTACGAGACCCTGCATGATCGTGTCGGCGTCCGCCAGCCGGTGAGCCTGCCCCGCAGCGGCGAGGCCATGGCCCGGGACATCGTCCTGCTGATCGACGAGAGCGTGGCCGGCAACTACCTCGACCTGAACACGCCGCAAGGGGTGCCGACGCCGCTGACCCAGGCCCAGCCGGGGCTGAAGATCTTCAACTACGGCTATGCCGCGTCCATCGCCAACTGCAGCGCCGACACCAACGTGACCCTGCGCTACGGCGGTACCCGCGGCGACTACCTGCGGATCAACTCGACCCAGCCGTCGATCTGGCAGTACGCCCACCAGGCCGGGTTGGGCACCGTCTACATCGATGCCCAGCGCAGCGGCGGCCATCTGCAGAACCTGATGAGCGAGGCGGAAAAGCGCGATATCGACCGCTTCATCCAGTTCGATGACACCCCGGTGCTGCAGCGCGACATGGCGGTGGCGGCCAAGTTGGTGGAGCTGCTGGGCGACGGCAGGCCGCAGTTGATCGTGGTGAACAAGCTCGGTGCGCATTTCCCGGTGCACGACAAGTACCCGGACGCCTTCATGCACTGGCGCCCGGCCTTGCCGCGCGGGCAGTACGCCGAGGTGACCGACACCGGCAGGCGTGACGGCTTTTCCGGCACGGCGCAGGACTGGGTGCTGTACCGCAATGCCTACCGCAACACCCTGGCGTGGAATGTCGGCGAGTTCTTCAAGCGCCTGTTCGCCGAGGCGGACCTGAGCCAGGCGGTGCTGATCTACACCTCGGACCACGGCCAGGACCTGCACGAGCGCGGCAATCCGGGGCTGAACACCCACTGCGACAGCGATCCGGTGATGGAGGAAGGGCTGGTGCCGCTGGTGGTGATCCAGGGCGAGGGGGTCAAGGCGCCGGACTGGCAGGCGAACCTGGCGCTGAATCGCAATCGCTCCAGTCACTACAACCTGTTCCCGACCTTGCTGCAGCTGCTCGGCTATGACAGCACGGCGCTGCAGGCCCTGTATGGCAGGCCGCTGAGCGTGCCCACCGAGGACGACTTCACCTTCAACACCCGCTTCAATGCGCGGCTGGGAGCCAGTCCTGTGTTCAAGCATATCGACCTGGGGCAGGTGGTGGTGCCGGAAGGAAAAGCGCAGGGTATCGCTGCTGTAGGCGCTGGCTTGCCTGCGAAGGACCGCGAAGCGGTCCCAAACCCTTGAGCTGCAATCGTTCTGGCAGGTTGTGGTGGTAGGGGGCCCGCTTCGCGGGCCTTCGCCGGCAAGCCGCGCTCCTACCTACCAGCAGGCCTGCGCCGAACCCAGCTCGCAAGCCCCGCGCGCCCACTGCAACGGCGCGCCTACCACCTGCAATGGCACCTTCAGGCGCTGCGCCGGTCCCCACGGGGTCTGTTCCCGCGTACAGGCCAGGTCCAGCGGGGTTTCTTCGGCCAGCGGCAGGTCGTCGGCCACCGTGCCTTGCTCCACCAGCCATTTCGCCGTGCGCGCCAGTGACAGGCGGGCCATGCCGCCATGCCCCGTAGCCAGGCGCTCGGCCAGACCGCGGATCGCCGCGGCCGCCATCAGGTAACCGGTGGCATGGTCCAGCGCCTGCACCGGCAGCGGTACCGGGCGGCTGGCCTGCTGCCAGCGCATGCCGGCATGGGCGATGCCGGTGCTCATCTGCACCAGGCTGTCGAAACCCCGGCGCAGACGCCAGGGACCCGTCCAGCCATAGGCATTCAGGCTGATATCCACCAGCGCCGGATTCAGCGCGCGGCGCTGCTCGTCGCCATAGCCCAGGCGTTCCAGGGCATCGGCGCGATAGCCATGGACGAGAATATCGGCCTGGGCCAGCAAGCCTTCGAACAGCCTGCGCTGCTCGCCATCGTGCAGATCCAGGCGCGCGCAGCGCTTGCCCAGGGTCACCTCCGCGACCACGCCCGGTTCGTCCCAGCCTGGCGGGTCGATGCGCAGCACGTCGGCGCCGAAGCCGGCCAGCAGGCGGGTGGCGATGGGCCCGGCGAGGATCCGCGTCAGGTCCAGCACCCGCACGCCGTGCAGCGGCCGCTCCGGGGTCCCCGACCAGGTCCGCGAGCCGTCGGCGTCGAAAGCCTGGCGGCGGATCAATGGCTCGGCGTTCACCGCCAGCCCCTGGGGGTGATCCGACCACTGTTGCCAACTGCGCATCTGCGCCGCGCAACCGCCGGCTTCGACGATGGACTGCTCCAGCGCCTCGCCGGTCCAGCCCAGCACTCGACGCGCCATGTCCTGGCGATCGGCGGCCGGGCCGAGCACCTGTTCGGCGACGGCGCGGTGACGGGGGGCATTGGTGTGCAGGCGGATCCAGCCGTCGCGGGTCTGGTAGTCGCCGGCGATCGGGTCCCACAGCGGCGGGGCCTGCCAGCCTTGCGGGCGCAGGCTGGAGGCGAACCAGAGGGCGGCGAGACGGCGGTCCAGCAGCACGCGGCGACATTCGCCGGCCTGCTGCTCGATCAACGCGGCGATGGCCAGGCCGGCGGCGGCGACACTGACCCCGGCCATTTCCGTGACGGCGAACGCCGCGGGCAGATTGCCTGGAGCGGCAAAGCGCACCGCGCCCTCGGCGGGCTGCGGCAGGGCGAGGTCATGGGCGAGGGCGCCGAGCATGTTCAGCATCGTTGTGCTCCTGGGATCGAAGCAGACAAGTGAAGTCATTCGCCGCGCGCTGGTCAAATTCCCGACGGGTCGGCGCGCCTGGCTGCGCGGCGGTCTTGCGGCAGGGACTCGGGGCGCGACCAGATCCACAGGTTGCCCAGGGTCATGCCGCCAATGGCCAGCCACACCGGCCAGCGGTGTTCGAGGAACAGCAGCATCAGGCTGGCGCAGAGCAGCATGCTGACGGTGGCGCTGACCTTGGCCCGGCGCTGGATCACCTTGCCGTTGCGCCAGTTGTGCAGGATCGGGCCGAACAGGCGGTGGTTTTCCAGCCAGGCGCTGAGGCGCGGCGAACTGCGGGTCGCGGCCCAGGCGGCGAGCAGGATGAATTCGGTGGTCGGCAGGCCAGGTACGACGATCGCCACCAGGCCGATGCCCAGGCTCAGGTAGGCCAGCAGGCCGTAGAGCACGCGGGAAAGCTTCGAGGGAGAGGGTCGGGTCATGGGCATATCGACTGCACGGAGAAATCCGGCCGTCATCATGACGGCCGGAGCGCGATCAGGCCAGTTCGGCTTTAGGCGCAGTGGCGTAGGCGTGCTTGAGCAGCTCGGTGAAGCGCTCGAAGGCCGCGACCGCGCCCTGTTCGGCGGCGGCTTCCTCTTCGGCGCTGAGCTCCAGGCTGTCGAGGATACGGGTGAACTGCTTCCAGCCTTCGGCGCGGCCGCCGGCTGGTTCGCCGAGGTGACGGGCGCCGAAGTTCTCGTTCAGGTCCAGGGCCACGGCGCGCTTGATCAGGAACGCAGCGCCGAGCTTGGAACCCTCGGACACGAAGATCCAGCCCATGGCCTGGCCGATGCCTGGATTCTGCAGCGCGCCCGGGTAGTCGGCGGGGATCGCGGTGTCGAGATCGGCGAGGTCGAGGCGGGCCTGCTCGGCGCGGCAGCGCTCGGCCAGGTCGGGGACGATGGCGATCAGTCGCGGGTCGGTGTAGAGGGCCTTGAGTTCGTTCTGGAACAGGTACTGGGCGACGACGAAGCGGGCGAAGTTTTCCCGGGTTTCGAAAGGCGCGTGGGACTTGACCAGGGCGTCCAGCTCGCTGTGCGGCGCGTGGGTGAGCTGATTCAGGCGCTGCGAGCGCAGGCTGGCGCGTTCGGTGTTGGCTGTCATTGGGAATTCCTTGCGTTTGGGACGGGCCTTGTAA
The DNA here is from genome assembly GCF_032621685.1 of Pseudomonas sp. zfem002. NCBI lineage: Bacteria > Pseudomonadati > Pseudomonadota > Gammaproteobacteria > Pseudomonadales > Pseudomonadaceae > Pseudomonas > Pseudomonas sp. zfem002. The sequence goes on from NZ_JAVYJH010000019.1 coordinate 203,316, forward strand.
CTAGACGTGCAAGATGACGGGCGACAGTAAAAAAACCTCACATGGGTGTTGGATAAATCTATTTCGTCTGTTCTGGGCTTATCGCTGCATGGGTGTCTACACAGCTTTGAAGGCCTGGCGGGAAACCGCATGAAGGCCGCGAGGTGCCTGTCTTGAGTCTTGCAGCGCCCTCCAGATCGAGCGCCGCCCGCGCGGCGCATCGCGGATGAATCCGCTCCCACATCGGTTGCAACGTGCCATGGCCTGTGAGAGTTGAGTTGTCAGCCTTTGTTTTTTCGGCGATGCATCGCGGGGAGGCTGTTGAGCCCGACTCGATATCGAGTCGAACACACAATGCGGTCAACCATGGCCTGACAGACATAGGTACGTTGCAACAAATGTGGGAGCGGATTCATCCGCGATGCGCCGCGCGGGCGGCGCTCGATCTGGAGGGCGCTGCAAGGCTCAAGACAGGTACCTGGCGGCCCTGATGCGGTTTCCCGCCAGACCATCAAACTTGTGTAGATACCCAGGCAGCAATAGGGACCATCAGTCAGCCAAAGGCCCGCGCCTCTTCCACCAACCAGTCATGCACCGCCCGTGCACTCGGATGCGCCAGGGTTCCGGCGCTGTACAGCAGCACATAACGCTTGTGGTTCGGCACCGGCGCGCCGAACGGCACGATCAGGGTGCCGCGTTCCAGTTCGTCGTTGAGCAGGGTGCGCCGGGCGATCGCCACGCCGATCCCGGCGATCGCCGCCTCGATGGTCAGGTGGTTGCGGTTGAAGGTGTGCCCGCGCCGCACATCCAGGCCCGCGGCGCCGATGGCCTCGAGGTAGAACTCCCACTCCGCGTACTCCGAACTGCCGCGCCAGGCGGTGATGTCGTGCAGCAGCGGGTAGTGCACCAGGTCGTTCGGGCCGTGCAGCGGCGGGCGGCCGCGGAGCAGGGCGGGGGAGCAGACCGGGAAGATCTCCTCGTCCAGCAGCGGCGTCGAGTGCATGCCCGGATAGCTGCCGTCGTTGAGGTCGATGGCCAGGTCGAAATCGCCCTCGTGCAACGCCTGGTTGCTGTCCTCGGCGACCAGGCGCAACTGGATATCGGGAAAGCGCTGCTGCAGGCGTGGCAAACGCGGCGTCAGCCATTTGGCGAGGAACGAGGGGATCGAGCGCAGGCGCAGGGTCCCGCGGATCTCGCCGGCGTCGAGGCGGCGCAGTTCGGCATCGATGCTGCCGTAGGCCTCGTGCACGGTCAGGGCCAGGCGCTGGCCCTCGGCACTCAGCTCGACCCCGCGGGCACGACGCAGGAACAGGCGAAAGCCCAGGCGTTCCTCCAGCTGGCGAATCTGCTGGCTCACCGCGCCGGGGGTGATGTGCAGTTCCTCGGCGCAGCGGGTGAACGACAGGTGCCGCGCCGCGCAGGAAAACACGTGCAGCCAGACATACATCTGGCCGTTCATCTGTCGTCTCATCGTTTAGTCCTGCTAAAGCATTGCTTAGAAAGTTTCGTTGGTCGTAGGAAAAGTCATGCGGCAGTATCGTCCAACTTAGTGACAACTCTCAATTTTTTCACCGTGCACCGTAATGGCTCACTTCATTCGGTAATAGAGGCATTAGCATGGCTATCAGTGTTTTCGACCTGTTCAAAATCGGCATCGGCCCCTCCAGCTCCCATACCGTCGGTCCGATGCGCGCCGCGGCGACCTTCGTCGAGGCCTTGCGCACGCAGGATCTGCTCGGCGCGGTGAAGCGGGTCGAAGTCCGTCTGTACGGTTCGCTGTCGGCCACCGGCGTAGGCCATGCCACCGATCGCGCCTGCCTGCTGGGGCTGATGGGCGAGTGGCCGGACCGCATCGACCCGCAGTGCATCGGCCCGCGCATCGAGCAACTGGAAAGCACCGGTGTGCTGGTGCTCGGCGGCAGCCAGGCGATCGCCTTCGACTGCCGGCAAGACCTGCTGCTGCTCGACGAGAGCCTGCCCTATCACCCCAATGCCATGACCCTGGAAGCCAGCGGCGAGGGCGGCCTGCTGTTGCAGCAGACCTATTACTCGGTGGGGGGCGGGTTCATCGTCGAGGCCGGCGAAATCGGCGCGGGCGGCGCTGCCCAGGCGGTGCAGCTGCCTTACGAGTTCTCCAGCGCCGAGGAACTGCTCGCCCTGTGCAAGCGTCATGGCCTGCGGGTCAGCCAACTGATGATGGCCAACGAACTGGCCTGGCGCGAAGAGGCCGAGATCCGCGCCGGCCTGCTGCAACTCTGGGCGGTGATGCGCGAGTGCGTGGCCAACGGCCTGAGCAACGAAGGCATCCTGCCCGGCGGCCTCAAGGTCAAGCGCCGCGCGGCGAAACTGCACCGCAGCCTGCAGGAACTGGGCAAGCCCAATGTGATCGGCTCGACCCTGAGCGCCATGGAGTGGGTCAACCTGTTCGCCCTGGCGGTCAACGAAGAGAACGCCGCCGGCGGGCGCATGGTCACCGCGCCGACCAATGGCGCCGCGGGCATCATCCCGGCGGTGCTGCATTACTACATGAAGTTCAACCCCGACGCCTGTGACGCCGACGTGGTCGACTTCCTCCTCGCCGCCGCCTCGGTGGGCATCCTGTGCAAGAAGAACGCCTCGATCTCCGGCGCCGAGGTCGGTTGCCAGGGCGAGGTCGGTTCGGCCTGCGCTATGGCCGCGGCGGGCCTGGCCGACGTCCTCGGGGCGACCCCGCCACAATTGGAAAACGCCGCGGAAATCGCCCTGGAGCACAACCTCGGGCTGACCTGCGACCCGGTCGGCGGGCTGGTCCAGGTGCCCTGCATCGAACGCAATGCGATCGCCGCGGTGAAGGCGATCAATGCCGTGCAGATGGCCCTGCGCGGCGATGGCGAGCATTTCATTTCCCTGGACCGGGTGATCCGCACCATGCGCGACACCGGTGCCGACATGCACGAGAACTACAAGGAGACTTCCCGCGGCGGACTGGCCGTCGCTTTCGTCGAGTGTTGAAGGTAGGCGGTCCGTAGCGTCACACGGGGCTGCTTTGCAGCCCTTCGCGAGCGAGCTCGCTCCTACAAGGTTCACTCCATCCTGTGGGAGCGAGCTCGCTCGCGAAGGGCCGCAAAGCGGCCCCGGTCCTATGCACTGTCACCCTGGTTATTCATGAGCAACAAGAACAATTACAAGGCGTTATCGATGACTGATGTACAAAGCACCACGAACCTGCGTGTCGAATCGGCCGCGCCCGCCAGCACTGGCTGGAGCCGCCACGACACCACCTGGACCCTCGGCCTGTACGGCACCGCCATCGGCGCCGGCGTGCTGTTCCTGCCGATCAACGCCGGCGTCGGCGGCTTCTGGCCGTTGCTGATCCTGGCATTGCTGGCATTCCCCATGACCTTCTTCGCCCACCGCGGCCTGACCCGTTTCGTCCTGTCCGGGCGCAAGGGCGGCAGCGAGGACATCACCGAAGTGGTCGAGGAGCATTTCGGCGCTGGCGCCGGCAAGCTGATCACCCTCCTGTATTTCTTCGCCATCTTCCCGATCCTGCTGGTCTACAGCGTGGCGCTGACCAACACCCTGGGCAATTTCCTCGAACACCAGCTGCACATCACCCCACCACCGCGGGCGCTGCTTTCGCTGCTGCTGATCTGCGGCCTGATGATCGTGGTGCGCTGCGGCCAGGGCATCATCGTGCGGGTCATGAGCGTGCTGGTCTATCCGTTCGTCGCGGCCCTGCTGCTGCTCGCCCTGGGCCTGATCCCCAACTGGAACAGCGCCTTCTTCGCCCAGGCGAGCGAAGGCATGGCCCCGGGCCTGCTGCTCAAGACCCTGTGGCTGGCGATTCCGGTGATGGTGTTCTCGTTCAACCACTCGCCGATCATCTCGGCCTTCGCCGTGGCGCAGAAGAATCACTACGGCGAGCGTGCCGAGCAGAAGAGCGGACGCATCCTGGCGGTGTCGCACCTGATGATGGTGCTGACCGTGATGTTCTTCTGCTTCAGTTGCGTGCTGGCGCTGTCGCCGGCCGACCTGGCGGCGGCCAAGGCGCAGAACATCTCGATCCTGTCGTACCTGGCCAACCACTTCCAGACCCCGGTGATCGCCTTCGTCGCGCCGCTGATCGCCCTGGTGGCGATCACCAAGTCGTTCCTCGGCCATTACGTCGGTGCCAGCGAAGGCTTCCAGGGCCTGATCGTCAAGACCCTGCGCGGCCGCGGCAAGTCGATGTCGGCCAAGGGCCTGGAGCGGGCCACCGCGGCGTTCATGGTGCTGACCTGCTGGATCGTCGCCACCCTCAACCCGAGCATCCTCAGCATCATCGAATCGCTGGGCGGACCGGTGATCGCCTGCCTGCTGTTCCTGATGCCGATGTACGCGATCAACAAGGTGCCGTCGCTGCGCAAGTATTCCGGCAAGCTGTCGAATGTGTTCGTGGTGGCGGTGGGCTTGATCACCCTGTCGGCGATTGCCTGGTCGGTGATTGCCTGACCCTGTCATTGGCATGATCCCGTAGGCGCGCGGCTTGCCCGCGAAGGAGCGCATGGCCGTTCTTCGCGGGCAAGCCCCGTTCCTACGGGGCCAGGTACTTCCACAGCGCATCGGCCACCGGCGACGCCGCCTTGCCATCCCCGAACAAGCGCCCGCCGATCTGCAACCCCAACTGCCGATAACTCTCGAACTGCGCCTCGTCGAAGAACTGGTTCGCCGTGCTCTCGTTGGGGAAGGTCGGATGGGCGTTGGCGTAGTTGACCAGGTCCAGCGGCAGCCCGGCGATCAGGTTCGGCTTGAGCACCAGGATCCGTGCGGTCAGCTCGCCATCCTTGTTGCGCACATCGAGCAGGAGCGCGCAGCGCCGGTAATCCGCCTGCCGACGTGCCTCGGCAGCCACGGCGAAATCCTCGATCCGGCCGAAATACGGCGCCAGTACCTCGTCCTCGAACACCCCGGGATCCTCGCTGATCTCCAGGGCCTGGTCGATCCGCGCCAGGCGGATCAGGTTGGCCAGGTCGTTGAACTGGTAGGCCGGGTCGGCCCCGCAGTCACAGGTGACGATCAGTTCGATGTTGCGGCCTTCGCGCAGCAGTTCGTAGGTCGCGGTGTTTTCGAAGTGGCCGCCGTCGGACAGGTACTGGAAGTCGCGATTCAAGCCGTGAAACTGCGCGGTCAGCTCCTGGAACAGGTAGTGCTGGGTGGTCAGGGTGCGTTCGCCCAGGCTGTCGCGGCTGCTGCGCAGGCCACCGGGGCGTTCGCCGTTGCGCAGGAAATCGGCCGGCCACCAGGTGCCCAGGCGCATGTTGGTCAGGCCCAGGGCCAGCGAGGTCCCGAGGCTGGTCTGCCGGCCGAGGCCGGTGGACACCGCCGCGCCCGAGGTGGCCACCCAGTGCGCCAGGGTCAGCGGCTGGTACATCTCGCCACTCTCCGGCTGTGGCGCGCGCTGGCGCGGTTCGCCGTCGAGCAGGTAGCTGACGCTGGTCATGCCCTCGGCCCCGGACGGCGCCAGGCACAGTGGCTTGCCTTTGCGGTCGCGCTGCACCAGTTGCTCGGCCGGGTCGACGGTCTGGTTGAGGGTGACGTTGATCAGGTGCAGCGGCGCACAGCCGTTGTTGGCGTAGTAGTCCTCGATGCCGACGTCGTCTCCCGGCAGGGTTTCGGCCACGCTCAGCAGACGCTTGCGCATCTTGCGGCTGCTGCCGGAGAACCGCAGGCCATTGGAGGCGCCCAGGTAGGCCCGGGCCAGGCGCGCGCGGTAGAACGCCTGCCACGAGGACAGGTTGAGGAAACCGATGAACCTGCCCGAGCCCAGGCTGCACAGCGCCGCCAGCAGCACCAGCGCGCTCAGGCGCAGCCAGCCCTGGGCATCGTCGAGGGCGTCGCTGCCGAAGCGTACGTACTGCGCCAGCAATCCCCAGAACAGCGCGACCAGCAGGAAGATCGCCGCACCGACGACACCGGCGATCAGGCCGATCGGCAGCGTGCTCAGCCAGCCCGGCGTGGCCTTGTCGTCAGTGGACAGTGAGACCTGGCGCACCAGGACCATCAACAGCGGCAGCACCGCGGCCCCGGACAGCAGTGGCCCCTGTTCGACGCGCAGGAAGAGCCATTCGCTCAGCCACGGGATCAGGGCGAAGAACACGCTGACCAGGGTGGCGACGATGGCCGAGGCCAGGCGTCGGGTGACCAGGACCCGATAGGTGCCCACGCTGTTCTGCCGCGCCAGGACCTTGTCCGGGTCCTGGCGCCCGCGCCCCAGGTAAAGGCACAGCCACAGGCAGTAGACCAGGCCCAGTGCGCACACCAGCGCAAAGAGCAGCAGCAGAGCGCGCAGGCTGGCCTCGATCCCCGGGGTGAACAGGCCGAGGGCGAGGGTCACCAGGCCGGACAGCACGTACAGCCCGGTGGCCAGGTTGAAGGGATGCAGCGAGTCGTCGCTGTGGTTTCGGCGATAGACCATCCAGAACGCCAGCATCAACGGCAGCACGGCGCACAGCAGCAGGGCGCCCGGCAGCCACCAGAGCGACGTGCACAGCAGGGGCGCGGTGCTGAGCATGCCGCCCGCCGCACAGAGCGGGCTGGCGCCGATCAGCAACTGCGCCAGGACGGCGAGGGCGAGGCTGCACAGCAGCGGCATGCCGATGACCATGTGCACCGCGAACAGGTTGCGCAGCGACAGGCCGAGGACATAGAAGAGATCGCCGGCACCGCCCGGGGTCAGGTAGCGGCCGTTTTCCCGCAGCCAGGCCAGCGGCGCGGCGCCCACCGGCTGCTGGCGGTAGTCGTCGCCGGTGTGGATGCGCCCTGGCGGTTCGTAGTCGAGCGTGTCGTAGGCATCCCGCGCCGCTTCGATCCGGGCCTGCTCGCCGGCACGGGCTTCGCCTTCGCCGAGGGTGCCGGTGTTTTCCCGTCCGCGCAGGCGTCCGGGGAGGAACAGGCTGCCGAAGAACGAGCCCACGTAGCCACCGCCGCTGACCGTCGAGAGGTAGTCGAAACGCGGCAGCAGGCGCTTGCCCAGCGTGGCCTGGCGGTCATCGCCAGCCGGCAGCGCGCCCGGCGCGCGGGCGCGGGCCAGGGCCTGGAGCACGCCGAGGCAGAAGGTGGCGCTGCGGATACCGCCGCCGGACAAGGCCAGGGCCCAGCGCCCGCGGCCGCTGGCGGGCAGTTGCAGGAGGCGCTGGCGTTCGTCGATGCGCGCCTGTTCGGCGTCGAATTGCATGCGTTGCTCGGGTGAAACGGCTTCTTCCCTGTCCATGTTCCGCCTTTCGCTGTTGGGGGGAGGTGGGTCCATGGCGAGCGAGTGTAGAGCAGGGCTGTGGCCACGTGCTACTGCGCTGGGCGAGGGGCGAAAACCCTGTGCGCAAAGCTTTCCCGGACATAGCGCGGTGCTTGTCCGCGGCAGCGGGCGAAAGCTGGGCTATACCTAACCCGCTGGCCTGCAGTCAGCGGTGTTTTCCATAAGGGGAGGACTTATGAAAGTCGCACTGGTGATGGGATCGCTCTGCCTGACCTCGTTGCTGCTCGCTGGCTGCTCCAGCGGCGTCAGCCAACCGGACGAGTACTCAGGTTTTCTCAAGGACTACAGCCGGCTCAAGGAGGCCCGATCACCGTCCGGCGCGCCGGTGATGCGCTGGATCGATCCGCAACTCAAGCCTGACGCCTATCGCAGCGTCTACATCGAACCGAGTCAGCTGTATCCCAAGCCCCAGGCCACGGCGCAGATTCCGCAGAGCACGCTGCAGGGGATCACCAGCTATTACGACCAGGCGCTCAAGCGCGAGCTGGGCAAATCCCTGCCGCTGGCCAGCGCCCCCGGGCCGGGGGTGATCGTGGTGCGGCCGGCGATCACCGCGGTGAGCAGCAAGACCGAGGGGCTCAAGCCCTATGAAGTGATCCCGGTGGCGTTGGTGGCGGCGGCGGTGAGCACGGCGTCGGGGATCCGCGACCAGGAAACCGATATCGCCACCGAAGCGGTGTTCATCGACGGCGGCAACAACAAGGTGCTGGCCCAGGTGGTGCGCAAGGGCACCGGCAAGCCGCTGGAGAACAGCAGCCAGGTGATGAAACCGGATGATGTGAAGGCGGTGATCGATGGCTGGGCTGCGGATCTGCACCAGTCCTATCTGAACCTGAAGAAGAAATAGTTCTCTGTTGTTCTTGATGGCCTCATCGCTGGCGAGTCGGAGCGCCGAACCGCAGCTCCCACAGGGACCGCGTGTACCGTAAACCTTGTGGGAGCTGGTGTGCTGAGGCTTGCGTGCATATCCATTGGCCAAGGTGACTTGGCGTCGCCTTGGCAAATGGATCAACACACGATATCCAGCACCAGCACCAGCAGTGTTCAACACAAAGCTGAGCACCGTACAGACACAAGCTGGCTTGCCAGCGATGAGGCCATTAGCCGCGCCATGGAATCCACGGCCTGCCACCTAGTCCGCTTTGACGATGCCCCCTCCCGGCCAGCCCCCCGAAGATGAGGTCCACCGCCCCCTGACCGGCGGTTTTCCTGACCTCAGCTAATGGCATAACAACAATGACGGCTCAAGTTCAGTCTCAATCCGGCTACGACGTGATCGTCGTCGGCTCCGGCGCGGGTGCGATGACTTCGGCGGTGTTTCTCGCCGATCACGGTCTGCGGGTCCTGATCGTGGAAAAAAGCGACAAGTACGGCGGCACCTCGGCCATCTCCGGGGGCGGGATCTGGATTCCCAACAACCACTATTTCGCCCGCCTGGGCGGCAACGACAGTCCCGAACTGGCGCTGCGCTACCTGCAGGCCGCGGCGGGCGAACATGTCGAGCCGGCGCGCCTGCAGGCCTACCTCGACAACGCGCCGAAAATGATCGAGGCGCTGACCCGCAACAGCCGGGTGCGCTACGCCGTGGCGGCGAAATACCCGGACTACTATCCGCACCTGCCCGGCTCGTTGCCCGGCGGCCGTACCCTCGACCCGGAGCTGTTCGACACCAGCCTGCTCGGCGAGGAACTGGACAACCTGCGCAAGCCGTCGCCTTCGACCCTGCTCATGGGCCGCATCGCCTGGACCGCGCGCCATGCGCACAAGGCCATGGCCCGCAGCTTCGGCTGGCGCTGGCTGATCCTCGGGCTGATGCTGCGCTACAAGCTGGACTTCAAATGGCGGCGCAAGAGCAAGTACGACCGCCGCGCGGCGCTGGGCAGTTCGCTGGTCGCCTCCCTGCGTCGTTCGCTGATGGACCGTGATGTACCGCTGTGGCTCGACACCGATTTTCGCGAACTGCTGATGCAGGACGGCAAGGTCGCCGGGGTCAAGGTCATCCGTGAGGGGCGGGAACTGGCGATCGAGGCCCGCCACGGCGTGATCTTCGCCTCCGGCGGGTTCGAGCAGAACCAGGCCCTGCGCGAGCAGTACCTGCCCAAACCCACGCAGATGGCCTGGAGCGCCACGCCGCCGGGCAACAATACCGGCGCGGCCCTGCTCGCCGGGATGCGCGAGGGTGCCGCCACGGCGCTGATGGACTGGGCCTGGTGGGCGCCGACCATCGCCGTGCCGGGCGAGGAAAAGCCCCGCGGCATCTTCGCCGAACGGGCGTTCCCCGGGGCCATCGTGGTCAATGGCAACGGCCAGCGCTTCGTCAACGAAGCCGCGCCGTACCTCGAGTTCGTCGACGCCATGCACCGCGACAACCCGCTCAGCGGCGGACGCAGCGTGCCGGCCTGGGTGATCTTCGACGCGCATTTCCGCTTCAACTACGCGATGGGGCCGCTGATGCCGGCCCAGGTCATGCCCGACAGCCGCCTGCGCAAGGAGTGGCTGAACAGCCTGTACTGGAAGGCCGACACCCTGGCCGAACTGGCCACGCAGATCGGCGTGGATGGCGCCGGGCTGGAAAACACCGTGGCCAGGGTCAACGACTACGCGCGCACTGGCGTCGATGCTGATTTCGCCCGCGGCGGCAACGTCTTCGACCGCTACTACGGCGACTGCAACATCAAGCCCAACCCGTGCCTGGCGCCGCTGCGCAAGGGGCCGTTCTACGCCATGCGTCTGGATGCCGGCGATATCGGCACCAAGGGCGGCCTGCTGACCAACGAACACGCCCAGGTGGTGCGCGACGACGGCACGCCGATCCCGGGCCTGTATGCCATCGGCAACTGTTCGGCCTCGGTGATGGGCACCAGCTACCCCGGGGCCGGCGGCACCCTCGGCCCGGCCATGACCTTCGGCTACGTGGCGGCGAACCATCTCGCCCGGGAGGCCTCATGAGCCGTGTCGATACGGTGACGCCGATCCTGCCGCCGCTGCGCAGCGACGAACTGCACGGGCGCCAGTGGGATGACTACTGCGAGGTGCTGGTGCTCGGCTGGGGCGCGGCCGGTGCCTGCGCCGCCCTCGAAGCCCGCGCTGCCGGCGCCGATGTGCTGGTGGCAGACCGCTTCCAGGGCGGTGGCGCCAGCGCCAAGAGTGGTGGTGTGGTCTATGCCGGCGGCGGTACCCGCCAGCAGCGGCGCGCCGGCTACAACGACTCTGCCGAGGCGATGTTCGATTACCTCAAGCATGAAACCCACGGCGTGGTCAGCGACGCGACCCTGCGCCGCTTCTGCAACAACAGCGTGGCCAACCTGGAATGGCTGGAAAGCCACGGCGCGGCGTATTCCCACGAAGTGCCGCCAGGCGGCAAGACCTCCTACCCGCAGGACGGTTACTACCTCTATTACTCCGGCAACGAGCTGGTGCCGCTCTACGGTGGCGACAACCCGCCGGCGCCGCGCGGTCATCGCACCGTCGGCAAGGGCCAGTGCGGCGCGGTGCTGTATAGCCATCTGCAGGCAGCCTGCCTGCGCGCCGGGGTGCGCCCGCTGTTGCAGGCGGCCGCCAGACGCCTGGTGGTGGATGCCGCGGGCCGGGTGATCGGCGCCGAGTTCTGGCGCCTGCCGCCGGGCAGCCAGCAGGCCGAGCTGCACGGCAAGCTGATCGCGCGCGCCGAGAAACTGCAGAACTTCGCCCCGGGCTACTGCGACGGCCTGCGCCAGCGCGCGGCGCAACTGGAGAAGGACTTCGCCCGACCAATGCTGGTGCGGGCGAGCAAGGCGGTGATCCTCAGTACCGGCGGTTTCATCTTCAACCGCGAACTGATCGGCCAGCATGCGCCGAAATTCCGCCGCAACTTCAAGGTCGGCGCCACCGGCTGCGATGGCAGCGGCCTGCGCCTGGGGCTCAGCGTCGGTGCGGCCAGCGACCGCCTGGAGCGGGTTTCGGCCTGGCGCTTCATCAACCCGCCGTACAGCTGGCACAAGGGCATTGTGGTCAACACCGAGGGCCGGCGCTTCTGCAACGAAGAAGTCTACGGCGCCACCCTCGGCCAGCCGTTGATGGAAGAGCAGGGCGGTCGCGCCTGGCTGGTGCTGGATGCGCCGCTGCGCCGCAAGGCCCTGCGCGAGGCCTTGTTCAAGGGCTACTGGTGGTTCCAGACCGTGCCGGCGCTGGCGCTGATGCTGTTCAACATCCGCAAGGGGCGCAGCCTCGATGAACTGGCTCAGGCCACCGGAATGAACGCCCAGGCCCTGCGCGAAGCGGTGCAGGCCAACAATGCCGCGGCCCGCGGCGAGACCGGCGATCCGTTCGGCAAGTCGCGGGGCGGGCGCCAGGCGCTGGAGCAGGGGCCGTTCTATGCCTGCGACATTTCCGTGGGCAATCCGATCTTCCCGCTGGGCGCGCTGACCCTGGGCGGCCTGCGTGTCGACGAAGGCAGCGGCGCGGTGCTCGACGACGCCGCGCGGCCGGTGCCGGGCTTGTACGCGGCGGGGCGGGCTGCCGTGGGTATTCCTTCGCACCTGTATATCAGCGGCCTGTCCCTGGCCGACTGCGTGTTCTCCGGTCGCCGTGCCGGCCTGGCTGCGGCGCGGGACGGGCAGGACAGCCATCAACCACAACTTGCCGACGAGGCCGCGTCATGACTGAGCAAAGCAGCACACAGGGCCGGGTTGCCGGCAAGGTCGCCATCGTCACCGGTGGCGCCCGCGGCATCGGCCGCGCCAGCGTACGCCTGCTGGTGCGCGAAGGCGCGCGGGTGGTGATCGCCGATATCGACGAAGCGGCAGGGGAGGCGCTGGCCGCCGAACTGGGCGAGGCGACCCTGTTCGTGCGCCATGACGCCAGCAGCGAGCGCGCCTGGCAGGCCCTGGTGGGCGTGGTGCGCGAGCGTTACGGGCGGCTGGACATCCTGGTCAACAATGCCGGGATCCTGATCAGCGGCAGCATCGAGGACACCCCGCTGGACGACTGGCACAAGCTGATGCGGATCAACGCCGACAGCGTGTTCCTGGGGTGTCGCGAAGCCATCGGGCTGATGCAGGAGAGGGGTGGTTCGATCATCAACCTGTCCTCCATCGCCGCCCTGGCCGGGCGTGACGATTACCTGGCCTACAGCGCCTCGAAGGGTGCGGTGGCGGCCTTGAGCCGCTCGGTGGCGGCGTTCTGCCGGCGGCGCAAGTACCGGATTCGCTGCAACAGCCTGCATCCGGATGGTGTGTTGACCGACATGACCAGCGGCGGTTTTCCGGCGGGGCTGGACCCGGAGCGGCTGACCATCGACAGCGACCCGATGAACCGCATGTGCCGGCCGGAGGATGTGGCGGCGTGCGTGCTGTTTCTTGCCAGTGATGAAGCGCGGGCGGTGAATGGGGTGGAGTTGCGGGTGGATAGTGGGCAGATGGTGATGAGTATCTGAGGGGGCCTCGTTGCTGCATGGGTATCTACATGTCGTTGAGGCTTGTCAGGGAGCCGCATCAAGGCTACCAAGTGCCTGTCTTGAGCCTTGCAGCGCCCTTGAGATCGAGCGCCGCCCGCGCGGCGCATCGCGGATGAATCCGCTCCCACATCGGTTGCAACGTGCCATGGCCTGTGAGAGTTGAGTTGTCAGCCTTTGTTTTTCGGCGATGCATCGCGGGGAGGCTGTTGGGTTCGACTCGGTATCGCGTCGAACCAACAAGGAGGTCAACCATGGCCTGTCAGGCATAGGCACGTTGCAACCAATGTGGGAGCGGATTCATCCGCGATGCGCCGCGCGGGCGGCGCTCGATCTCAAGGGCACTGCACCTGTCATGGCAAGCACTTGGCAGCCTTGATGCGCTTTCCCGCCAGACAACATCGCTGTCACTGCGGCCCATCCCGATTCTCGTAATTGACCAGCCTCAACCACCCCAGCACCTGTGATTGCTGGACAGTCCAGCTTCCGTCGCGCGCCCGAAGTTGCAGCTCTTCTCTCGAACGACCAAAGGGACCGGGATTCTGCTGGGCAATCTGCAGCCGCTCCTCGGCAACGCTGGCGACAACCGCAACATGCCCATAGCGATTGAGCAGGGTAGGGGCGAATACCAGCAGATCGTCCGCCTGCGGTTGCACGGGGCTGCCATTGCGAGATTGCAGCATGCCGCGCTGGGTGTTCAGGCTGCCATCGGCCAATGCCGGATCGAAGAAGTCCCTGGCGTGTCCATAGGTGTCGGGCATGCGGTGGCCATGGCGCTCGAAGTAGTAGCGTTTAACGAACTCGACGCACTGATAGCGCAGGCCGAGGTTGTAGCCATCGGGGCTGAGATTGCGCCCTTGCACCCTGTTGACTCCGCCGTTGTAGTAGATGGCGACGCCGTTCAGGTCATCCAGTTGTTCGCCTGGGGTGTATCTGAGGTTGGGGTCGATGCGGGTGATGGTGGCGTGGGCGGCCAAGGCTACCAGCGGCAACGATGCGCAGAGGGTCAGGAGGACAACTGCGCGTTTGCGATTAACCGGCATGGAGGTCCCTCAGCTCAAGAATCAGGGCGGCAACCATCATCGCAGAGGTATTGCCTATAAAGACCCAACCCAGGATCACCAGCTTCCTGCGAAGTGAAACTGGAAAATCTTTCAGGTCTGCCTGGTCGAGCAAACCATGTTTGACATGGAACTTTGGAAACGTGATAGCCCATGTGGCCATGCCGACGAATGCCAGCCGTTCCGGGAAGGGTTGGCCGTCCAGCGAGCGATCAGAAATTCTGGGTGTGTTTTTGAAAGCACTTTGTATCGTTTTTACTCTGGCGTAGCCCAGGTAGAAGGCTACGCCAAGCGATACGAAACAGTTCAGGGCAATAAGGATGCACAGAACAGCCAATATCAGCTTTCCAGTGATCATTCAGCGAACTCGTAAATCAGCTCTCCAACGTACTCTCCAAATTTGCTCCCCCCGGCTCCAGCAGCAAATGACGCGACACCAACGGCGACGATGCCGCACGCGATTGGAGCTGTACCGGCAGTAGGCACGCCTAGAGCGACGCAAATCGCCGCTGCTGCTCCCTTCGCCATAACATAGCCGGTCGCAACACCAGAGGCTGTTCCGATCGAGAAGCTGCTCGCTTCCGTGTACTTGACTTTGGTGCAGGCCTCTTCGTTTCCGGCCGCGCATACGTTCTTCACCTTGAGATAAGACGCCCCTCCACTAATCGGTATGCCCACCCAACCCGCTGCCTGGACAATCTTCGCCGTCCTGCTCACCCGCTCGATATGCGTCGCATATCCTGGAATCGGCCCTACACCTGCCTTGCGCCAATGATGCACCAGGCTCCGACTGGACAATCCCAATGCAGTTTTCAGCTTCGGATGAACGGGGAAACCGATGGCCTTGCGGGTCAGTGGCGAGAGGTTGATGTCCAGATCGGCAAGTACTCGCGCGCGCTCGGCAAGAAACTGCGTGGAGTTCAACTTGCCGTCGCGAGCAAAGGCATCCCAGTGCAGCTTCTGAACATTCTCCAGGCTGGTTTTCACATTGTTCAGATTGCGCGAGAACATCGCTTCACCGACTCCGACGGCGGCGGCGCTGTGGGCGAGGAAGGTAGAAATCTCGCCGTAGTGGCGAACCATGAAATCCGCTTCTTCATCGCTCAGCGGCTTCAGTGCCTCGTTGACGGTGGCCGCAGCCTCCATCAACAACGCTTCTTCGCGGGTGCAGGTCTGATTACGCGGATCGCTGAGGATGATCATCGATCCGCCCTTGATGTTGCCCTGACCTGGATTCAGCGCGCGGAACATCGCCAGGGTTTCCAGTGACGGCTTGTCGAACAGCGCAGCCTCCAGGGCGCTGCGGGACATGCTGTTGGGGACGATATAGAAGCCCGGTTCGGCGATTTCGGTATCGGTGCGTGGTGTGGAGTCGGCCATGGCAGCGCTGGCTGCCGAGGTCTGGCTGGCCGAACCCGAGGTGTAGCCTTGCCTCGCTGCGGACGGTGCTGCGCTGCTCGCTGTCCGGCCTGCTCCCGAGGCGCCAAGGCCTTTGCTGGACTGGTAGGAGAAGTTGCAGCTCGGCAACAGCCCGGCACGGCACGGACAGGAACTGACGCTGTCCAGGTTGCCGGCGACCAGGCGGCCATCATCGGTGAATGTCTCGACACCTCCCACGATCTGGTAGACCTGCCCGGTGACGCCACAGGACACCGGATCACCTTCACGGGCCCTGGGCATGCCCTCGATGAGGAATCTGCGGTGGCCGTCCAGTACCTGCCCACCACACGTGGTCTTGTCGCCCATGCGAATCATGTAGCCGAGAGCCATGCGTCTGCTTCCTTGTCTTCTTTATTGAAAGAGTCCCGCCGGGAAAGGGGTTCCGGGGCGAAGGGGCAGATCGTTGCTGGAAATGGGCTTGGGGATCAGCAGGGGGATTCTGGTTGGTTTGTAGGTAAGTTCTGATGTGGTATTGGGAATCGGCCTTTTCTGCGCTCCTACCGGGCGCGGCCGTTCAACACCCCTCGAACCGCGCCGGCCGCTTTTCAATGAACGCCTGCATCCCTTCCTTCTGGTCCCTCGACGCGAACAGCAGCGCATTGGCCTTGCGCTCCAACGCCAACGCCGACTCCAGCGAGGCATCCATCCCGGCCAGGATCACTTCCTTGATCTGCTCCACCGCCAGGGCCGGCAGCGCGGCGATGGTCTGCGCCAGCTTCAGGGCATGGGCCTGCACCTGGTCATCGTCGACCAGGTCGCTGACCAGCCCGGCGACCCAGGCTTCCTCCGCCGTGATCGGCTGCCCGGTCAGGGCCATGCGCATGGCCTTGACCTTGCCCACCGCGCGCACCAGGCGCTGCGTTCCGCCGATCCCCGGCATGATGCCGATGCGCACCTCCGGCTGGCAGAAGCGCGCCGACCGGCCGGCGACGATCAGGTCGGCATGCATCGCCAGTTCGCAACCGCCGCCATAGGCATAGCCGCACACCGCGGCGATCACCGGCTTGGGGCAGTGCTGGATCGGCGCCCAGACCCGCTCGGTATGGCGCTGCACGATGTCGATCGGGCCGACCCCGGCCATGGTGGTGATGTCGCCGCCGGCGGCGAACACCGTGTCGCCCCCGGTCAGGACGATGCAGCGCACCTCGGGATTGCTGCCCAGCTCGCTGAAGCGCTGCGAGAGCAAGGCCTGCAGTTCCAGGCTCAGGGCGTTGCTCGCCTGCGGCCGATGAAGGCGCAGCAGGGCCACGCCGGGGGCCGGGAACTCCAGCAGCAGGGGGGAAACTTCGATAGCGGACATAAGCCTTCTCGCGCGTGAAAGTGCAGCGCAGTGTCGACCGGCGAAGGTGCCGATTCATCGTCCGTTCAGACGAAGTTTGCCGGCCCCGATGCCCCTAGAGTGAAGCTCGTCAGTCGAACGAGGAACACATGATGGGGCAGCAACAGGGTCTTGATTACACGGGCAAGGTGGTCCTGGTCACCGGTGGTACCAAGGGCATCGGCGCCGGTATCGCGCAGGCCTATCTGGACGCCGGCGCCGCGGTCATCGTCTGTGCCCGCAACGCCCCCGAGCAGTTGCCGGCCAGCGGTGGGCGGCGCGCGGTGTTCTGCGCCGTCGATGTGCGTGATGCCGATTCGCTGCAGGCGCTGTTCGCCGGCATCCAGCGTGATTTCGGCCGTCTCGATGTGCTGGTCAACAACGCCGGCGGTGCCCCGGCGGCGGATGCGGCGACGGCGTCGCCGCGCTTTCACGAGAGCATCATCCGCCTCAACCTGATCGCCCCGCTGAACGTCGCCCAGCACGCCAACCGGCTGATGCAGGCGCAAGAGCAGGGCGGCTGCATCGTCTTCATCGGCAGCGTCGCCGCCCAGCGGCCGTCGCCGGGTACCGCCGCCTATGGCGCGGCCAAGGCCGGGGTGCTGGCGCTGGTCACTTCGCTGGCGGTGGAGTGGGCGCCCAAGGTGCGCGTGGTCACCGTCAGCCCCGGCCTGGTCCTCACCGACCAGGCCCATCTGCACTACGGCAGTGAAGCCGGCATCGCCGCGGTCGGCGCCGGCATTCCCGCCGGGCGCATGGCCGATGCGGCGGATATCGCCAATGCCTGCCTGTTCATCGCTTCACCCCTGGCCAGCTACGCCAGCGGCTGCAACCTGCTGCTGCATGGCGGTGGCGAGCGCCCCAGCTTCCTCGCCGCGGCGCAGGCCTGATCGACCCCACGGCGGCGCCCTCGGGTGGCCGCCCTCACTTTGCAGGAGACGACTGTGGCTGATCCACAATTGCTGTCCGACGTGCGCGCCCTGGTGGGGCGCGAATACGGTCGGGTATATGCCTGGGACGAAGTCAATGCGCCGATGATCCGCCAATGGTGCGAGATCATGGGCCTGGACAACCCCCTCTACACCGATCCCGCCGCGGCCCTGCAGGGACCGCACGACGGCATCGTGGCACCGCCGGCGATGCTCCAGGTGTGGACCATGGAAGGCCTGCACGCCAACAACTATCCGCCGGGCTCCACCGACGAGAATCCCTATGAAGTGCTCAAGCTGATCGAGGCGTACGGCTACGCCTCGGTGGTGGCGGTGAACTCGGAGCTGACCTTCAGGCGCCCGGTGCACCTGGGCGAGCGCCTGTACTACACCACCCGCCTGGACGCGGTGGGCGACGAGAAGACCACCGCCCTCGGCAGCGGTTTCTTCGTCACCCTGGTGATGAGCCATTTCGTCGAGAAGCCGGACGGCGACGAACCGGTGGGCGAGCTGCTGTTCCGCGTGTTCAAGTTCCGCCCGGCCAATCCGCAAGCGGCGGGCAAGCCGGCAGCGGCCCTGGAGAAACCCCGGCGGCCATTGCCCGGCATCAGCGACGACACCCGCTTCTTCTGGGAAGGCTGCGCCGAGAACAAGCTGCTGATCCAGCGCTGCACCGCCTGTTCGACCCTGCGCCATCCGCCGGCACCAGTGTGCATGCAGTGCCACGGTTTTGACTGGGACACCGTGCAGGCCAGCGGTCGCGGCAGCCTGTATTCCTTCGTGGTCATGCATTACCCGGAAGTACCGCCATTCGATCACCCCAACCCGATCGGCCTGATCGAGCTGGAGGAGGGCGTGCGCCTGATCGCCGGGCTGACCGGGGTCGCGCGCGACGAACTGAAGATCGGCCAGCGCCTGCAGGTGGAGTTCCAGGTCTTCGACGAGCAGCAGACCCTGCCGCTGTTCCGTCCCGTGGCCGATGCGGAGTAACTGCCCATGGATTTCGAATTGAGCGAAGACCAGCGCGCCATCGAGCAGATGGCCGACAGCCTGTTCGTCGACACCTGCGACGATGACGCCCTGCGCCGCTGGGACCTGAGCGGCGAACCGCTGATGGCGGCGCTGTGGAACCTGTGCCGGGAAACCGGCCTGCATGCCCTGGCGATTCCCGAGGCCGGCGGCGGCAGCGGCCTGGGCATGACCGAGCTGATGCTGGTGCTGCAGGCCCAGGGCCGCGGCCTGGGCCAGGTGCCGCTGTGGCGCCATCAACTGGTGGCGGCGACCCTGGCGACCTTTGCCGCCGACGACTACGCGGCCTGGATCGAGCAGGCCGCCAGCGGCGAAACCCTGCTCAGCCTGTCTCTGGACGGTGTCCACGCGGCCCGCGGCATCGAGCTGGAAGCCACGCCCAACGGCGCCGACTGGCTGCTCGCCGGCCGCGTCGCCGCCGTGCCGCTGGCCGCGCAGTCAGGCGCGGCGCTGGTGCCGGTGCTGCTGCACGGTCAGCCACGCCTGTGCCTGCTCGACCTGAAGTCGCCCGATGTGCGCCTGACCCCGGCGGTGATGACCCACGGCGAGGCGGTGGCCGACGTGCAGGTGGAGGGCTACCGCCTCGGCCACCTGCTGCCGGTCAGTGCCCTCGACTGGCTGGAGCCCCGCGCCATCGCCGCCCTGGCTGCGTTGCAACTGGGGGTCAGCGAGGAGCAGATCCGCCGCACCGTGGCCTATGTCAGCGAGCGCGAGCAGTTCCAGCGGCGCATCGGCAGTTTCCAGGCGGTGCAGATGAGCATGGCCGACGCGCATATCGCCCTCGAAGCCCTGCGCAGCACCCTCTGGCAACTGTGCTATCGCCTCGACGCCGGATTGCCGGCGCCCTCGGAGGCGCTGGCCACGGCCTGGCTGGCCTGCGAGGCCGGGCACCGCATCGGCCATATCGCGCAGCACGTGCATGGCGGTATCGGCGTCGACCTGACCTACCCGATCCACCGTTTTCTCTACTGGAGCCGCGCCCTGGGCCTAGCCCTCGGCGGTTCGGCGGCGTGCCTGGAACGTCTCGGCGACTGGCTGAGCGATAACGACAAGCTGGGATGGAAATATGACCTTGAAGAACACCAAGCGCTTTGAAGACGTGCGTCCCGGCGAAGTCCTGCCGGAGCTGGTGGTGCCGATCACCGTCGCCTTGATCGCCGGCGGCGCTATCGCCACCCGCGACTACTTTCCCGGCCACCACGACCTGGATGCGGCCCGTGAACTGGGTTCGCCCCATGTGTTCATGAACATTCTCACCACCAACGGCCTGGTGCAGCGCTTCGTCGAAGCCTGGGCGGGACCGCTGGCGCGCTTTGCGTCGCTGAAGATCAAGCTCGGCGTGCCCAACTATCCGGGCGACTGCATGACCTTCAGCGGCAGCGTCAGTGGCCTCGACCCTGCGACCCGCACGGTGGAAGTGACCCTCGGCGGCAAGAATTCCATGGGCAACCACGTGACCGGCACGGTCTCGCTAGTGCTGCCGTAGGAGCGTGGCTTGCCCGCGAAAGGACTGCGCAGCAGTCCCGATCGAGTTGCCACCTATTTGGGACTGCTGCGCAGTCCTTTCGCAGGCAAGCCAGCTCCTACAAGTCCTTTCGCGGGAAAGCCAGTTCAAGTCTTTCGCGGGCAAGCCGGCTCAAGTCCTTCGCAGGCAAGCCACGCCCGTACAGGCAAGGCGGCATTTATGTTTTGTTCTATTTGAGGAAAGACCTGATGAGTCAATCGTCGATTTCCGGGCGCGCCGCCATTGTCGGTCTGGGCGCGACCGAGTTTTCCAAGAACTCCGGACGCACCGAGCTGCGCCTGGCCATGGAGGCCACCCTTGAAGCCCTGCGCGATGCCGGCATCGATCCGTCCGAGGTGGAGGGCTTCAGCTCCTACTCGGTGGACAAGGTCCCGGAGTACGAGATCGCCCGCCTGCTGGGCTGCAAGGAGGTCAAGTTCTTCTCCCAGGTGCCCCACGGCGGCGGCGCCGCCTGCGCCCCGGTGATGCACGCGGCGATGGCCGTGGCCACCGGCGTGGCCAAGGTGGTGGTGGTCTACCGGGCGATGAACGAGCGTTCCTGGTACCGCTTCGGTACCGGCACCTACGGCTTCGCCTCGACGCCGATCTTCGAGAACGTCAACTACGGCTGGTATATGCCCCACGGCTTCCACACCCCGGCGGCCTGGGTCGGCATGTTCGCCCAGCGCTACATGCACACCTACGGCGCCACCTCCGAGGACTTCGGTCGGGTCGCCGTGGCAGTGCGCGATTTCGCCGCGAGCAACCCCAAGGCGTTCTTCCATGGCAAGCCGATCACCCTCGAGGAGCACCAGGCCTCGCGCTGGATCTGCGAGCCGCTGCACCTGCTCGACTGCTGCCAGGAGTCCGACGGTGCGGTAGCCATGGTCATCACCTCGGCCGAACGGGCCCGCGACCTCAAGCAGAAACCGGTGACCATCAAGGCCGGCTCCCAGGGCATCAGCAGCGGCCAGCAGATCATGACCTCGTTCTACCGCGACGACATCACCGGCCTGCCGGAGATGGGCGTGGTCGCCAGGGAGTTGTATCGCCAGTCGGGCCTGGGCCCGGAGGCGTTCCAGACCGCGGTGATCTACGACCACTTCACCCCGTTCGTGCTGCCGCAACTGGAGGAATTCGGTTTCGCCAGGCGCGGCGAGGCCAAGGAGTTCATCCGCGCCGGCCATCACGCCCGCGGCGGCAAGCTGCCGATCAACACCCATGGCGGGCAACTGGGCGAAGCCTATATCCACGGCATGAACGGCATCGCCGAAGCGGTGCGCCAGGTGCGCGGCACGGCGGTGAACCAGGTGGCCGATGTGGAGAACGTGCTGGTCACCGCCGGTACCGGCGTGCCCACCAGCGGCCTGATTCTCGGCGTGGCCTAAGGAGCCGTCCATGTTCGTCGACCTCACCCCCGAACAACATGCCCTGCGCCGTCAGGTGCGGGATTACTTCCAGGCCCTGATGACCCCCGAGCTGCGCGAGCAGTTGCGCGGCCAGGAGGGCGGCGAGCTGTTTCGCCAGACCATCCGCCAGATGGGCCGCGACGGCTGGCTGGCGGTCGGTTGGCCCAAGGTCCATGGCGGCCAGGGCTATGCCGCCACCGAGCAGTTGATTTTCTTCGAAGAGGCCAATATCGCCGGGGCGCCCCTGCCGTTCGTGACCATCAGCACGGTGGGTCCGGCGCTGATGGAGCATGGCAGCGCGGCGCAGAAGGCGCGTTTCCTGCCGGGCATCGCCGCCGGCGAGATCATGTTCGCCATCGGCTATTCCGAGCCGCAGGCCGGCAGCGACCTGGCGGTGCTGAAGACCAGCGCGCGCCTGGACGGCGAGCACTTCGTGGTCAACGGCAACAAGCTGTGGACCTCGGGCGCCGAATCGGCCGACTTCATCTGGCTGGCGGCGCGCACCGACCCCGAGCAGGCGCGGCACAAGGGCGTGTCGATCCTGATCCTCGACACTTCGCTGCCGGGCTTCTCCAGCACAGTGATCCCGACCACCAGCAACCCCACCGCGGCCACCTACTACGACAACGTGCGGGTCCCCCGGGACATGCTGGTGGGCGAGCTGCACGGTGGCTGGAAGCTGATCACCGCGCAGCTCAACCATGAGCGCCTGGGTCTGGGCTCCTGGTCGGACAAGGTCGCCGGGCTGTTCCGCCGCGTCTACCTGTGGGCCAGGGCCCGCGACGAGCAGGGGCGTCGAGCGATGGACAAGGCCTGGGTGCGCAGCTCGCTGGCCGAGTGCTACTCGCGCCTGGAGGCGATGCGCCTGATCAACCTGCGTATCGCCGCCAATCTGGAGCACGAACGCATGGACGTGGCCCTGAGTTCGACCACCAAGGTCTACGGCTCGGAATCGGCCATCGAGATCCTCCGGCGTCTGGCCGCGGTGATTGGCGCCAACGGCTCGCTGCGTGCGGGGTCGGCGGCGAGCGCCCTGCACGGCGAACTGGAATACGAGCTGCGTGCCTCGGTCACCGTGACCTTCGGCGGCGGTACCAACGAAATCCAGCGCGAGCTGATCGCCCAGTTCGGCCTGGGGATGCCGCGGACACAACGCTGAAAAACCTATTGGCGCCAACGCTTCTGTAGGAGCTGGCTTGTCGTGTGACGAACCACTGCGAAGGACCGCATAGCGGTCCCAGACTTCACTGCTATCGGGGACCGCTGCGCGGTCCTTTCGCGGTGGTTCGTCACACGACAAGCCACGCTCCTACAAGGGCCGGCTCGCGCATTTCAATAACAACAAGGAACAGGTCATGAGCACAATCGAGCAATTCCGGCACGATACCCGTGCCTGGCTGGAGGCCAACTGTCCACCGTCGATGCGCACCGCGATGGGCGAGGGCGACGTGGTCTGGGGTGCCAGTCAGCCGCGGTTTCCCAGTGCGGACGCCAAACTGTGGTTCGAACGCATGCGCGACAAGCGCTGGTTCTGCCCGGAGTGGCCGGAAGAATACGGCGGCGCCGGCCTGGACGCCGAACAGCTGGCGGTACTGGAAAGCGAGATGCGTCGCCTGAAATGCCGGCCACCGCAGATCAACCTGGGCATCTGGATGCTTGGCCCGGTGCTGCTGGCCTACGGCAGCGAGGAACAGAAGCGCAGCCTGCTGCCGCCCATGGCCCGTGGCGAGACGCGCTGGTGCCAGGGCTTTTCCGAGCCCAATGCCGGCTCCGACCTGGCCAGCCTGAAGATGGCCGCGCGCGATGCCGGCGACCATTTCGTGGTGGACGGCAGCAAGATCTGGACCTCCTACGGCGACCAGTCCGACTGGATGTACGCCCTGGTCCGCACCGACAGCAGCAAGCCCAAGCACGAGGGCATCAGCCTGATCGTCCTGGACATGCGCAGCCCCGGGGTGAAGGCGGTGCCGATCGACCTGATCAGCGGCAAGTCGGCCTTCTGCCAGGTGTTCTTCGATGGCGTGAAGGTGCCCAGGAGCCAGTTGATCGGCCCGCTCAACGGCGGCTGGAACCTCGGCAAGTACCTGCTGCAGCACGAACGCAAGGCCATGTCCAAGTTCGGCGAGATCAGCCTGCCGTCGCATTTCGATCTGCCGGCGCTGGTCCGCGAATACCTGCCCGCGCCACAGGGGCAGGGCGAACTGGCCCTGCGTGCCCGCGCCACCGCCTGCGCAATGAACGAACACGCCTACGACCTCACCGTGCAGCGCATGGGCGAGGAGGCGCGGCACGGCGATGACGTCAGCGCCCTGATGGCGATCATGAAGCTGGTGCACACCGAGCAGGAGCGGGACAAGTTCGAGGTCTTGCTGGACCTGCTCGGCGGTCATGCCTTCGGCTGGCAGAGCGCGGCGTTCAGCGAGCAGCAGCTGGCGGTGACCCGCGGCTGGCTCAACAGCTACGCCCTGACCATCTCCGGCGGGGCCTCGGAAATTCAGCTCAATGTCATCGCCAAGCGTGTGCTTGGCCTGCCCGACGGGAAAAAAGGAGCGACGGCATGAACCTGCGTTACAGCGAAGAACAGCGCCTGCTGGCCGACAGTGCGCGGGACTTTCTCGCCGCCCGTGGCCCGGTGTCGGCGCAGCGCAGATTGCGCGACGAGGGCTCGGCGAGCGGCTTCGACGGCCAGCTCTGGCAGGACGCGGTGAACCTCGGCTGGAGCGCCATCGCCTTTCCCGAAGAACTCGGTGGCCTGGCCTTCGGCTGCATGGGCCTGGGGCCGGTATTCGAGGCCATCGGCCACAACCTCACGGCCACGCCGCTGCTGTCCAGTGTGGTGCTCGGTGGTTCGCTGCTGCACCTGGCCGGGACCGCCGAACAGCAGGCGCGCTGGTTGCCGGGGTTGATCGCCGGTGGCCTGCGCCTGGCCCTGGCAGTAGATGAGCGGGCACGGCACAACCCGTTGGGGACCAGCCTCAAGGCGCAGGCCGAGGGCGATGGCTATCGCCTCGACGGCGACAAGTACTGGGTGGTGGATGGCAACGGCGCGGATGCCTACGTTGTCGCCGCGCGGACTTGCGGCAGACCCGGGGACGAGCAGGGCATCAGCCTGTTCCTGGTTCCCGCCGATACGCCGGGGCTGAGTGTCAGCGCCTTGCCGCTGATCGACTCGCGCAACTGCGCGCGCCTGCAGTTGCAGCAGGTGAAGCTGAGCCGCGCGGCCTTGCTGGGTGAGGAAGGCCAGGGCTGGGCGGTGCTGGATGCGGTGCTCGACCGCGGGCGGGCGTGCCTGGCGGCGGAGTTGCTGGGCATTGCCGACAACCTGCTGCAGACCACCCTGGAGTACCTGCGGACCCGGGTCCAGTTCGATACCCCGATCGGCTCGTTCCAGGCCTTGCAGCACCGCGCGGCGCGGCTGTTCGTCGACCTGGCGCTGGCGCGCAGCGCGGTGCTGGCCGGGCTGTCGGCGCTGGATGACGAGCGCCTCGACACGGCGCAGCGGCGGCGCCTGGTCAGCCTGGCGAAATGGAAGGCCGGCGACAGCGCGCTCAAGGTGGCCAACGAGGCGGTGCAGATGCATGGCGGCATCGGCGTCACCGATGAGCTGGATGTCGGCTTGTACCTGAAGCGCGTGCGGGTGGCGCAGGCCTGCCTGGGCGATCGGGATTTCCATTGCGAGCGCTATGAGGCCCTTGAAGCCTGATGACCTGCGCGCCCCCCCTGTAATTGGATGCGCGGCTTGTCGTGTGACGAACCACCGCGAAAGGACTGCGAAGCAGTCCCAAATAGGTGGCAACTTGATTGGGACTGCTGCGCAGTCCTTTCGCAGGCAAGCCAGCTCCTACAAAGGGGCGCGTCAATCCGTTTCATGGAGACACGAGCACATGAGCATCGAACACTGGCGCAGCGCCTGGCAGCAACTCACTGCCGCGGGTGCGCCGTTTGAAGTAGTGACCCCGGAGCAGGGCGGCCCACGCCAGTTCCGCCACGCCCCGCAGACCCTGCAGGAGGTCATCGAGTCCGCCCGCGTCCACGCCGGGCGCGAGTTCCTCGTCTGGCAGGAGCAGCGCCTGAGCTTCAGCGATTTCTTCGACCAGGTGGACCGCCTGGCCGGCCAGCTGCTGGCGCGCTTCGGCCTGCAGCCGGGCGAGCGGGTGGCCATCGCCCTGCGCAACCAGCCGGCCTGGCTGGTGGCCTTCGCCGCCGTCCAGCGCTGCGGCGCGGTCTGCGTGCCGCTCAACAGCTGGGGCCTGCGCGACGAGTTGCTGCACGGCCTGGAAGACAGCGGCGCGGCCCTGCTGTTCTGCGACGAGGCGCGCCTGAACCTGCTGCGGGAAGACCTCGCGGCGCGGCAACGGACCACCCTGGTGGTCGGCCTGTCATCGACCGCCGGCCTGCCGGACTGCTGCTTCAGCTACGAGGAACTGCTCGCCGCCGAAGCCCTGGCCGCGCCGCAGGTGAGCGTCGATGCCGACGCCCCGGCGCTGATCCTCTACACCTCCGGCACCACCAGCCGGGCCAAGGGCGCGCTGTCCACGCACCGGGCGATCTGCCAGGCGCTGACCGCCCTGGATTTCCAGGGCGCGTTCTGCGCCATGAGTTCGCCGCAGCGGATCGGCAAGGTGATCGCCAGCGGTTTCGCCCCGACCACCCTGATGGCGGTGCCGCTGTTCCATGTCAGCGGGCTGCATGCGCAGTTTCTCTCGGCACTGCGCGGCGGGCGGCGCCTGGTGCTGATGTACAAGTGGGACGTGGACACGGCCATCGACCTGATCCGCGACGAGCGCTGCACCCAGTTCAACGGCGCGCCGGTGATGATGCAGCAGTTGCTTGCCTCGCCGCGTTTCGGCGGCGCGGACACGGCGAGCCTGTTCGGCCTGGGCCTGGGCGGCGGTGCGTCGTCCGCCGGGTTGCTGGCGGCCATGGCCGAGCGCAAGCCGGACGTGATCGGCGGCAGTGGCTATGGCCTCACCGAAAGCAACGGCATCGGCGCGGCGATCGGCGGTGAGCCGTTCCTGTACAAGCCGGCGAGCTGCGGCTGGCCGTTGCCGATCGTCGATGTGCGCATCGGCGACAGCCCGGCGCGCGGCGTGCCGGCCGGCACGAGCGGAATCGTCTGGCTGCGTTCGCCGACCCTGATGAACGCCTACTGGAACCTGCCCGAGGCCAGCGCCGAGAGCCTGCACGATGGCTGGCTGAACACCGGCGATCTCGGCTACCTCGACGACGAGGGTTTTCTCTGCATCAGCGGGCGGCTCAAGGATCTGATCAACCGTGGCGGCGAGAAGATCTCCGCGGCGGAGATCGAGGCCTGTGTCGGCGACATGCCGGGGGTGGAGGAGGTGGCGGTGTTCGCCGTGCCGGACCCGGATCTGGGTGAGGCGGTGGCGCTGGTGATCCAGGGGCAGCGCCTGCCCACCGAGGAGCAGGCGCGGGCCTTCGTGGCTGCCCGCCTGGCCGGCTACAAGGTGCCGGCCCATGTCTTCCGGGTCAGCGAGGCATTGCCCAGGAATGCGACCGGGAAGGTGCTCAAGGATGTGCTGAAACGCCAGTTGCTCGCTTGACTTGTAGGCGCAGGCAAGCCAGCTCCTACGGAGTGATGAGTCCCCACCGAACCCCGAATTCTTAGTCTTTCCGGACGATGTTTCCCCCACTGGAAAATCAACAATGGGGGCACACCCGAAAGCCTTATCAGCGAAGGAGGCAATACATGAAAACAACAAGAACAGGTGTCATGCTCGCGGTCGCTCTGGCCCTCAATACCCTGGCAGTCGCTGGCGCATGCGCCGGTGTATCGCCCGAAGAAGCCGCCCGCCTGGGCAAGGACCTGAACTGCGTCGGCGGCGAGATGGCCGGCAATGCCGCAGGCACCATCCCGCCCTACACCGGCAAGTACCTGGGCGAAGTGCCGGGCTGGAACCATGTGAAATTCTCCGGTGACCAGCCGGTCGATCCCTACGCTGATGAGAAGCCGATCCTGGTGATCACCGCGGCCAACATGAGCCAGTACGAGGCGCACCTGAGCGACGGGCAGAAAGCCCTGCTGAAGAAGTACCCGACCAGCTACAAGATGAACGTCTACCCCGGCCATCGCGATTTCCGCTACCCGGACTACGTGTGCAAGCGCGCGCTGTCCAACGCCCTCAACGCCAGGTTGGTGAATGACGGCCTGGGCATCGAAGGCCTCGGCCAGGTGCCGTTCCCGATTCCGCAGAACGGCATGGAAGTGCTGTGGAACCACCAGTTGCCGGCCCGTGCCTACACCGAGGAAAAGATCTCCGACCTCGCCTCGGTCCTGCCCAACGGCAGCATCGGCTGGGGCCGCGCCCATGCGCGCAACCTGTCCCAGGCCAACTCGCCGACGGTCGAGCCGAAGACCTCCGACGGGGTCCAGGCGATGAGCTACAACACCACCCTGAAACCGGCGCGGGACAACGGCGTCATCAGCATCGCCCATGAGCCCTACAACTTCGTCACCTCGGCTCGCCAGGCCTGGTCCTACAGCCCGTCCACCCGCCGCGTGCGGCAGATGCCGGGCTACGGTTACGACCAGCCGATGATCGGCACCAACGGCACCATGACCGTGGACGAAGACCGCCTGTTCAACGGCGCCCCCGAGCGCTACACCTGGAAGCTGCTGGGCAAGCGCGAGATCTATGTGCCGGCCAACGCCTTCAGGGCCAACTCGGCCAAGTACAGCTATGCCGAGATCCTCACCCCCAACCATCCCAATCCCGAGGTGATGCGCTACGAGCTGCGCCGCGTCTGGGTGGTGGAGGCGGACCTCAAGGAAGGCTTCCGGCATGTCTACGGCAAGCGTGTGCTGTTCATCGACGAGGACACCTGGAACGCCGTGATGGCCGACAACTACGATGCCCGCGGGCAACTGTGGAAGCACGCCATGATCAACTACTACTACCACCCCGACATGAGCGGCTGGCAGGCCGGCTCGCAGTTCTTCATGGACCTCAACTCCGGGCAGTACACCGGCTACGGCATGACCAACGAGGCGAAGAAGGGGCCGATCCTCAACGAAGGCAAGTACACCCCGGACATGTACACCGCCGACGCGGCCCGCGCCGTGGGGCGCTAGCGGCCTGAACGCCCCGGCATCGCGCACTTCGACCCCACCGGCAACGGTGGGGTTTTTTCTTTGTCCGTTCTAGGACAATGCCTACAAAGACATTGCTTGTTAAAAAAATCACCTGTACCGTCCGCGGCCTGCGCATGCAGCATGCGCGCGCCCTTTTCGAAAGGGCCGATGGCGGGGGAGGAAACCCGCGCCATTGACACGCGCGATGCCTCTCCTGCGAGAGACAATCAAAAAGGACCCTTTGATGAGTCAAAGCACTCTCTGGACGACCCCGTCCCTTCATGAAGCCCTGTCCGGCCTGGACGCGGTCCGCAGCGGCAGGATCGTCATCCAGCCAGGCCAGGCCGAACAGCCCGGTATCCGCCTGCACATGACCGAGTACGGCGACCTGCCGATCTACATCGGTATCTGCGGCGAGCAGATCCTCGTCGACACCACCCTGGTGGAAGTCGCCCGGGTCCGCGACACCGCGGCCTTCGACCGCCTGGTCCTGCGCAGCCGCGACCTGTTCCCGCTGTCGTCGGTGGGCATCGAGACCCTGGCCGACGGTACCGAGGTCTACTGCATGTTCGGTGCCCTCGGCGCCGCCTCCGCGCTGGCACTGGTGGAGCAGGAAATCCTCACCCTGGCCGACAACGTGATCCACGCGGTCGAAGCCTTCGAAGACCATTTCGTCGTCTGAATACAGGAACGCCCCCCATGAGCCTCTGGAAGAAACTGGTGACCGCCGTGCGCGGCGGCGCCTCCGAGATCGGCGAAGCGATCGTCGATGCCAACGCCATCCGCATCCTCGAACAGGAGCAGCGCGATGCCGACGCCGCCCTGGTCAAGGCGCGCAACGGCCTGGTCGAGATCAAGGCCAGGCACAAGCTGGCCCAGCAACGTATCGCCGGCCTGGAAAGCGACAGCGCCAGCTGGGAAGGCAAGGCCCTGGCGGCGCTGAATGCCGACCAGGAAGGGCTGGCCGCCGAGTGCGCCGCGCGGGTCGCCGACCTGGAGACGCAGATCGCCCAGGAGCGTGAGATGGCCGCGCAGTTCGACAAGCAGGTCGGCCTGCTGCAGGTGCAGATCAGCGAGGCGGAAGGTCGTCTCAAGGGCCTGCGCCAGCAGACCGAAATGGCCAAGGCGCGGGAAACCGTGCAGCAGGCCCGGGTCGCCACCGCCAGCGCCACCGGCGGGGCCAATGGCAAGGTGGAAACCGCGCTGGAATCCCTGGCGCGGATCAAGCAGCGCCAGGACGAGCGTGACGCCAAGCTGGACGCGGCGCAGGAACTGGCCGAAGTGAGCAGCGGCGACGATCTGGAAAAGCGCCTGCAGGCGGCCGGTATCGGCGCGGCGCAGAATGGCGCCAATGATGTGCTGGCGCGCTTGCGGGCCAAGCAACAGGACAGCAAAGCGGCCCTCTGAGGCGTTTTTGGGGACCGCTATGCGGTCCTTCGCGGGCAAGCCACGCTCCTACAGGGTCGCGCGTCGCCCTGTAGGAGCTGGCTTGCCTGCGAAGGCCTGCACAGCAGGCCCGGCAATCCCAAGGATTAGTAATGAGCTGGATCAAACGCATGCTCGGCCTGCAGGCCCCCCTGCCGACCGCGCCCGTCACCACCACCGCCCCGCAGCCCCCCCTGGGTCTGGCCCCCGAGCGCATGCTGTGCCTGGACAAGCACCTGTCCCTGCTCCTCGCCGACGCCTCGACCCTGGTCCTGCCGGGCGACGAGAAGGTCTGGGCCGCGGGCACCATCGACCTCGGCCAGGGCACGCGCCTTGAGCGCTTCTACCTCGACGACGAGGACTATTTCCTCCAGGTGGTGATGCACGGCAACGGCGCCGAGGACATCGAAGACATCATCCTGTTCGGCTACCACCAGGTCACGCCGATCAACAGCCGCGACGAACTGCTGCGCCTGACTGGCCCGCAAGCGCCGATCGGCCTGCCGTACTTCGACCTGGAAGGCGTCGAGTACGTGCGCCAGTGGGGCTCCGAAGACGGCCAGACCGAACTGGTACCCATGGAAGAGCGCCTGCGCAATCCTGAAAGCAGTTACCGCGTAAGCCACCACAGCATGCTCTATGCCCGTGACCTCGACCTGGTGAACCGCCGGGAATTCCTGCTGTTCAGCGTCGAGGAAGACGAGGAGGGCAACGTCGCGCTGTCCACCTCCGTCGGCATCACCCTGCAACTCACCGATATCACTGTCATCTGACAAGGAAGCACCATGCTCGAAGCACTCCGACTGTCGCTCGACGCGACCGCCGTATTCGGATTCGTCCTGTACATCGTCGTCGCCCTGGCGCTGTTCGCCCTGTTCCAGTTCCTCTACACCCTGATCACCCCGCACAAGGAGTTCGAGCAGATCCGCCAGAACAACCCGGCGGCGGCCATCGCCCTGGGCGGTTCGCTGATCGGCTTCGCCCTGCCGGCGAGCAACGTCATCGCCTACAGCATCAGCGTGGTCGACGTGGTGGTCTGGGCCCTGATCGCCGCCGTGGTGCAACTGCTGGCCTTCGTCGGTACCAGCCTGGTGCTCAAGGGCCTGGCCCGGCGCATCGTCGAGGGCGAACTGGCCGCGGCCATCTATGCCGCCTCCGTTGCCATCAGCGTCGGCTTCCTCAACTCCGCCTGCATGACCCCGTCGGCCTGAGCGAAGGAGAAGCCCATGAGACGCCGTAGTTCCACCAAGCTCCTGCTGGTTGGCGCATTGCCCCTGGCCATCAGCGGTTGCAGCGATCCCGAACAGACCGCGACCTACACGGTCAAGGACAACTTCAAGAACGTCCAGGCCTGCGTCGACGCCAGGTTCCCCGCGGACGTGTGTTCCGATGCCTATATCCAGGCCATGGTCGATCATCGCAAGATCGCCCCGGTCTACGACGACCGTGCTGCCTGCGATGCCGACTTCATCGAGGGCTATTGCCAGCCCACCTCGGACGGCAAGTTCATGCCGCAACTGGCGGGCTTCGAACTGGCCATGTCCGGTGAGCTGCCCAAGGCCGAGGTCGAGCAGGCCCAGCGCCAGGCACAGGAGCAGGCCGCCTCGTCCGGCGGTATCGGCGGCACGGTCGCCGCGGCGGCCACCGGCGCCCTGGCCGGCATGCTGATCGGCAATGCCATGAGCAACCGCAGCGCACCGCGCTACCAGTCGCAGCCGGTCTACCAGAACCGCGACTCCCGCGGCAGCTACCAGACCTCGACCCTGTCGCGGCAGATCGAGCAGGGCAAGACCTTCAGCCGCTCGACCCAGCCGCAGCGCTACAAGGAACAGGAGCAGGGCGGTTCGGGCTACTACGGTTCCTCGGGTTCGTCGCGCTCCAGCGGCAGTGCCTCGGCGTTCCGTTCCAGTTCCGGCTCCAGCGTCAGTTCCACCGTGTCCCGCGGCGGCTTCGGCCAGCAGGCCACGGCCCGCAGTGGCTGGGGTGGCAAGAGTTCGTCCAGCTCCAGCTTTGGCGGCTGAGGGCCGGCGACGATGAAGAAGATCAGTATCGAAGAGCGTCCGGACTGGCAGCGTATCGTCGAGCGCGAGGGTTTCGACTTTCACACCATCGACGGCGAGCGTTACTGGGACGAGCGCGGCTACTACCAGTTCAGCGAGGCGCAGATCAGCCGCGATCTCGAAGCGCCGACCCAGGACGTGCACGCCATGTGCATGGACGCGGTGGAGCGCGTGGTGGCCTCCGAAGCGCTGCTGACCCGCCTGGCGATTCCGCCGGCGTTCTTCGATCTGGTTCGCGATTCGTGGCGGGAAGGGCATCCGCACCTGTACGGTCGCTTCGACTTCATCTATGACGGCACGGGCCCGGCCAAGTGCATCGAGGCCAACTACGACACCCCCACCAGCCTGCTGGAGGCCGGTTCGGTGCAGTTGCTGTGGCTGGAAAGCCAGATTGCCGCCGGGGTGCTGCCGGCCTCGGCGAGCCAGTTCAATACCATTGCCGAGGACCTGGTGCGGGCCTTTTCCACCTTTCCTGCGGACGGCCCGTTTCACTTTTCCGCCATGTCCGGATCGCGGGAAGACCGTGGCACCACGGATTTCCTGCGGCGCATGGCGGCCCATGCGGGTATCGATGCGCGGCATATCGACATCGAGGATATCGGCCTGCGCGACGGGCGTTTCGTCGACCTCGATGGCCAGTGGATCCAGCGCCTGTTCAAGCTGCATGCCTGGGAGCACATCTTCCACGAGCCGTTCGGCAAGGCGGTGCCGGGGTGCGACACCCAGTTCGTCGAGCCGGCGTGGAAGTCGATCATCAGCAACAAGGGCATCCTCGCCTTGCTCTGGGAGTTCAACCAGGGCCATCCGAACCTGTTGCCGGCGTTCGTCGACCGCGAGCCGCAACGGCCGGTGGCGGCGGGCTGGGTGCGCAAACCGTATTTCTCCCGCGAGGGCGCGAACATCGAGTTGCGCACGCCCACCGGCGAGTTCGTCGCCGAGGACGGGCCCTATACCGATGCGCCGTACATCCTCCAGGAATTCGTGCCGCTGCCGCGCTTTGGCGACAGCTACACGCTGATCGGTTCCTGGGTGATCGGTGATGTGGCCGCGGGCATCGGCATCCGCGAGGACGACAGCCTGATCACCAAGGACACCAGCCGGTTCCTGCCGCATGTGGTGCTCGACTGAGGTCTTCATCGCTGCGGTTCGGCGTTCCGACAAGCTCAATTGGCATTGGCATTGGCATTGGCATTGGCATCGCGAGCTGATCCATTGCGGGCGGTGACGCCACCGGCCCCTTCCGCCTCTACGGCGGGTCCATTTTGTCTTGGTGGCAAAATGGACGAAAACCGCCCGCTCCCACAGCCGGCCCTACGCTCCAGCATAGGTATCTACACATCTTCGAAGGCTTGTCGGGTAACCGCATCAAGGCCGCCAGATGCTTGTCTTGAGTCTTGCAGCGCCCTCCAGATCGAGCGCCGCCCGCGCGGCGCATCGCGGGCTACGCCCGCTCCCACATTTGTTGCAACGCGCCATGGCCTGTTGGATTTGAGTTGTCAGCCTTTGTTTTTTCGGCGACGCATCGCGGGGAGGCTGTTGAGTTCGACTTGGTATCGTGTCGAACCAACAAGGCGGTCAACCATGGCCTGTCAGGCATAGGTACGTTGCAGCAAATGTGGGAGCGGGCGTAGCCCGCGATGCGCCGCGCGGGCGGCGCTCGATCTGGAGGGCGCTGCAAGACTCAAGACAGGTACCTGGCGGCCTTGATGCGGTCCCCCGAATGGACCCGCCGTGAAGGCGGAAGGGGCCGGTGGCGTCACCGCCCGCAATGGATAAGCTCGCGACACCGACACCGACACCGACACCGACACCGACACCGACACCGACACCGACACCGACACCGACACCCTGATGCCTGGCCGAAGGCTGTCGGTCCGCCAGCCATTGAGCTAGCATCCCCCTCTTTGCCACCGACGAGGGGAAAGCCATTGGATTCATTGACCCAGGCCGTCCTGGGCGGCGCCATCCAGGGCGCGGTGCTCGGCAAGGTACAAGGACGTCGTTCCCTGCTGTACGGGGCCCTGCTGGCGACACTTCCAGACCTCGACGTAGCGATCCGCTACGCCGACCCGGTGTCGTCGATGACTTACCACCGCGGCTTTTCCCACTCCCTGTTCGTCCTCACCGGCCTGGCCCTGCTGCTGACCTGGCTGACCCTGCTGGTGGTCAGGCGCCGCCGTCCCGATACGGGTTACAGCGGTCCGCGACTGTTCCTCGGCTACTGGCTGGTGCTGGTCACCCACCCCTTGCTCGATGCCTTCACGGTCTACGGCACGCAACTGTTCTGGCCCTTCCAGCCCATCCCGCAAAGCTGGGCGGCGGTGTTCATCATCGACCCGCTGTACACCGTGCCGCTACTGCTCGGGGTGGTCTATGCCGCGCTCAAGGGCATGACCACGCGGGTGCGGGCGTTGCTCGGCGGCCTGCTGCTGTTCAGTTGTGTCTACCTGGGCTTCGGTCTGTTGTCGAAGACCATCGCCGAGCAACGTTTCCACGCCGCGCTCAGTACGCAGGACATCCAGGTCACCCAGTTGCGCGCCGTGCCGATGCCGTTCAACACCCTGCTGTGGCGGGTGCTGGCGAAGACCGCGGACGGTGATTACATCGAAGGCGTCAGCGGCCTGTTCGACCAGGGACCGCCGGAGTGGCAGCGCCAGCCGCTGAACCTGGAGATGGGGAATGTGCTGCAGGGGGCGCCGTTGCACGAGCGGTTGCGCTGGTTCACCGGCGACTGGCTGCGCTACGACGTGGTCGGCGATGCCCTGGTGGTCAGCGATCTGCGCATGGGTATACCCGGCAACTACACCTTCCGCTTTCGCATGGCCGGGTGTGACGGGCGGGGGCACTGGCAGGTGCAGACGCCGAGTTCGTGGCCGGGAGCGGGGGTGGGCTCGATGCGCGATGTCGAGGTGCTGGAGTTGATCTTCAGGCGCATTGTCCAGCAGCAACCGCCGTTGCCGTTGGCGGAATGGGCCAGGCGGTACCTGGTGGGGGATGTGCCGGTGGCGGGGTGTGTCGGGCGGGATTGATGGCGGGGCCTCTGAAGGAAAGACAGTCAAGGCCGCCAGGTGCCTGCCGTGACAAGTCTGGCGCCCTTGCGATCGAGCGCCGCCCGCACGGCGCATCGCAGTGCATGGCGATGCTCTTGTGGCGCCCTCAAGATCGAGCGCCGTCCGCACGGCGCATCGCGGATAAATCCGCTCCCACATTTGTTGCAACGTACCTATGCCTGACAGGCCATGGTTGTTCGCCTTGTTGGTACGACGCGATACCGAGCCGAACCCAACAGCCTCCCCGCGATACATCGCCGAAAAAACAAAGGCTGACAACCTGTGCTGGTCTAATGGCTCCGGACACCTCAATTAGGGAGAATCCCCCTACTGAGGAGTACCCCCGATGACCAAGAAGTACAGAAGATTCACCACCGAGTTCAAACTCCAGGTCTGCAAGATGATTGTTGATCAAGGCCTGAGCG